>CAZVSL010000041.1:0-21299 GCA_964629935.1 uncultured Calditrichaceae bacterium
GGCCTCGGCGGCGGTACCGGCACCGGCTCAGCCCCAATTATCGCAAACATTGCGCAAAAACTGGGAGCGCTGACCATCGCGGTTGTGACTTTACCGTTCAGCGATGAAGGTGTGGTGCGCTGGGAAAACGCACGGGCTGGCTTGCAGCAATTGCAAAACAACGTGGATACTGTCATTGTGGTTCAGAATGACAAACTGCTCGACCTTGTCCCTGACATGCCGCTCAACGGCGCATTTAAGGTTGCAGACGAAATTCTCGTCAACGCCGTCAAAGGCATCACCGAGCTGGTAACGGAAAAAGGCCTGGTGAACCTTGACTTCGCTGACCTGCGCACAATCATGCACGAGGGCGGGCTGGCCATGATAGGTTTGGGTGAGAGCGAAACGGACATGAATGCAGAAGAAGCCGCCGAAAAAGCGCTGCAGAATCCGTTGCTGGACGTCGACATCACAGGTGCAAAGAGCGCTCTGATCAATATTTCCGGCGGCCAGGAGCTTTCCCTTAAGGCAGCCAAAACAGTGATGCGCATTGTCGCCAAGAAGCTCGACCCGGGGGCGCGAATCATCTGGGGCGCAAGGTTGGATGAATCCATGGGAAGCAGTTTGCGCGTGATGCTCATTGTTACGTGCCTGCAGCACAAACGGCGTTCCGCTTCCGAAGTCGAGATGGCCATCAACAGTGGCGCCCACAAAGAGCAGGCGCCCCCCTTTCTTGATCTCGCGGTGGCGGAACCATCCGGGCAAGCGGGGAGCAAGAGTCCAACGCCCTCGGAAGACAACAAGAAGAAGGCGAATCGCATCTTCTCGGACATTTTCATGGAAGAATCTGACACAGAGTTGAACTTGCTTGAAGAAGCAGTGCATCATTTGAAGCTCGGTCAGCCGGCTGATAATCAAAAGCATTTCACCACAATAAAGGGCGCTTGCGCCTCGCTCTATAGCTCTTCCGAACTGTTCGGCTATGATAAGATAGCCAATGTTGTGGAAGTCATTGAGGATGTAACTGAGTACGCTTCCCGTGGCGAGTTCGACCTTTCCAAAAGTCTCATGAATTTATATCACGAAATTCCGTCAATTCTGCGTTCTATGATGACGGATGATGCGGATGGATTTGAGCGCGCTGAGGAAATGAAGCAGAAATTCGAGAACATACTGGAGCTGGTTGCAAATTCCGATGAAGATACAGCGTCAGAGGATATCGATGACGATGACTCCCCACAGAAGGAAAAACCGGAATCAAAATCAGGAGGCGCCCTTAAGTCTGGCGCTAAGCCCGACAGCAAAGAGGACGGTTCGGAGAATAAAGGATCAGAATACTCTGGCGTTCGGGATGCAATCAAGTCTTTTGATAGTTTGTTTTAGCCTTGAAACCACGCCATACGGTCTGCAGGACCATGCGCAGAGAAGGTGAAAATGTCTACTTCGCGGAACTGATGCGAGCGCTGCATCGCATGATTAGCGCCTTCGCCAGACTAAGGTCAGAACCGGATAAAAGCTCCCATTTAAAAGCCATCATTGAGTTCGCCACAAAGATACAGGACCTGGCCATGGTTCACGGCTACGAGGGCGTGGAAAACGTCGCTGCCAGACTTTGTAAGCAAGTAGAGCCTGTTCGGCGCCGTGCTGCCACCGTCGGGATTGATGAGGCAGCGATTGCCGGGATTGAATCCGGTGTGTTGGCGATCAAGGAAATTGCAGAGCTTGAAGACTCTGCTGAGAGCGAGCTCGTGGTGGCCAACGCATGGCGAATGGATTCGTCGTCGACACAACACAGCTTGCCCGGCTCCGATAAAGCTGCGCATAAGCGCGCCGGCGCAAGACAGATGGAGTTGTTTCGAACACGTTGCTCCGGCAACGTCGCATCCCGTGCCCTCCGCAATCCGTTCGAAATCAGCGAACCGGATGTCCTGTTCAAGCTCAAGCACAGGGATGGAACAGATTCCAAAAACGGTACGCTCGATTTGTTTGATTGACACAACGGTTCCGATCAGCGTCGAAGCCAGACTTGCCTGCCTGCAAGCTGGCTTTTTTTGTTGCGGCCATCCTGAAAATTCATTGCTTATGTGAGCGGGAATTGTTAAAGTGAACATTTATCAGTTTTGAACAAAGCAACTTCACGGAGAATCTGAGATGTCTGATAAATTATGGGGTGAGGCGCTCACATTTGATGATGTACTTCTGGTGCCTGCATACACTGAAATCTTGCCCAGGGATGCAGACACAACAAGCAACCTTACCCGAAACATACGATTAGATGTACCCTTGGTGGCCGCGGCCATGGATACGGTCACGGAATCGGGTTTGGCAATCGCCCTGGCCAGAGAAGGCGGAATTGGCATCATCCACAAGAATATGTCAGTCGAACAACAGGTGCGTGAAGTTGACCGGGTGAAGCGGTCTGAAAGTGGCATGATTTACAACCCGATTACGCTAACCAGCGATCGTCTCATTCAGGAAGCGCTCACACTGATGCAGCGATACAAAATTTCCGGAATCCCGATTGTGGAAGGCAAGAAACTCGTGGGCATCCTGACTAATCGCGACCTGCGCTTTGAAATTGATACAACGAAGCCCATCAGGGAAGCCATGACCAGGGAGAGTCTCATCACGGCGCCGGTTGGAACCACACTTGAGCAGGCCGAGCAAATTCTGCAAAAGCATCGAATAGAAAAACTGCCTGTTGTCAATAACGCGGGCGAACTCATGGGTCTCATCACCGTCAAGGATATTCAGAAGAAGCGACGATATCCGAATGCAGCAAAGGATGAGCACGGTCGCTTGCGTGTCGGTGCGGCCATAGGCGTAGCGGGAGACTCACTTGAGCGTGCGAAAGCATTGCTTGCAGCACATGTCGATGTGCTCGTGATCGACACAGCGCATGGCCATTCACGCGGGGTTTTGGATGCAATCAAGCGTGTACGCAAGCAATTTGCCGGGGCTGAAATCATCGCCGGCAACGTTGCTACCAGCGCCGGCGCCAAAGCGTTGATTGAGGCAGGCGTGGACGCGGTCAAGGTTGGGATGGGGCCGGGAGCGATCTGCACCACCCGCGTTGTCGCCGGAATTGGCATGCCGCAGATTTCCGCTGTCATGGAATGTGCTGGCGTGTGCAAAGCGGCCGGTATTCCCTTAATTTCGGATGGCGGGATTAAGCAAACGGGCGACATCCCCAAGGCAATTGCTGCCGGAGCCGACAGCGTGATGATTGGAAATCTGTTCGCCGGCTCAGAAGAAAGTCCAGGCGAAACGATTTTCATGGGAGGCCGGAGTTTTAAAGTGTACCGCGGGATGGGTTCCTTGTCAGCTATGCGAGAAGGCAGTAAGGATAGATATTTTCAGGAAGGTGAGGGAGAGTTGAAGAAACTGGTGCCGGAAGGCATTGAAGGACGCGTGCCGTATCGTGGACCGGTGAGTGACATTGTGTATCAGATGTTGGGAGGGTTGCGCTCGGCGATGGGGTATTGCGGCACAAAAAACATCCGTGAATTGCAGGAGAATACGCAGTTTGTCAGGATCAGTCCCGCTGGCATGGCAGAGAGCCACCCACACGATATCGTCATTTCACAGGAAGCCCCAAACTACAACATGACCAGATAAAAAAAGAAACCGGGTTTGCAATCTTGCCGGAATTAGGGGGAATTACCGGTATAGATGCGCTAGCCCGGTTTCGTATTCTCGAAACGTATGTGCCAGGAGCTTAAAGCTTATTTACATGGCCCGCCAATCTGGACTTCTGGTTGGCGGCTTTGTTTCTGTGGATGATGCCTTTTGATACGAGTTTGTCCAGCAGAGATTGCGTTTCTACAAAAGACTGGTGGGCGCTCTCTTTGTCTTCAGCAGCGAGCACCTTCTTCACTGCGGTCCTCATCATTGACCTGTACTGCTGGTTCCGGAGCCGAGATTTTTCGCTTCTCCGGATTCTTCGTATTGAAGACTTATAATTTGCCATGTTTCGCTCAGCTTCTCCTCAGCTACTTGTTGTTTTTTTAACAGTTGAATATACAAAAAAACAACCTACTTGTCAATAAAAAACTGATTTAGACAACGCCTTCCGGCCGCCCAAACTTTTCCTTGACTTTTTATCTCTATTGTTTTATTATGCCTGTCTGAATGGCTGCTGAAGGCTCATTCCATACTTATTCTACCTAATTACAACTACCTGACGATTCCCGTCGATGAAGGAGGGATTATGAAAATCAAAGAGCGTATGGTCGGCGATGTTGCAATATTGCAATTAAGCGGCAAGCTGTTGGGCGGGCCACCAGACTCTCAGGAGTTTAAAGATAGAATCTATCAGTTGCTGGACAAGGGAATTAACAAAATAGTCGTTGATCTCTCCGACATCAAAAGGATGAACAGTTCGGGACTTGGCGTCCTGATTTCTGCTCTTACGTCGATTAGAAACAAAGAAGGCAATTTGAAATTAGCTGGCATCAGTGATACCATGGAAGGCATTCTCGTGATGACCAAACTGAACACAATTTTTGAGACCTATGAAACGGCAGAAGGGGCGGCCCAAAGCTTCTAACTTCCCGAAACATACGGGATGAGTTTCTGTCAGGCTGGTTGTTTGTCCTGCAATATACATTTGTTGCAAAAGGGAGGTAATTGTGAAAGAGTATACTCCGGAGGCGATTAGAAACATTGCGCTTGTTGGCCACGCGTCTGTGGGCAAGACGACCCTGGGTGAAGCCATGCTGTACACAGCAGGGGAGGTTAACCGTCAGGGCACTATCGATGATGGCTCAACTGTCTCAGATTATAATTCCGATGAAATGGACCGCCAGATCTCCATCAGCACGTCCTTGCTTCACAGTGCCTGGAGAGATGTAAAACTAAACCTGCTCGACACACCAGGATATTCTGATTTCATCGGTGAGGTGGAAGGTACCCTGCGTGTGGCTGACATGGGAGTTGTGGTCATCAACTCCGTATCAGGCGTTGAGGTGGGAACCGAAAGTGTCTGGAAAATCATCGAGCGAAATGCTGCGGCGGCTTTGTTCTTTTTTAACCGAATGGACAAAGAGCATGCTGATTTCGAAAACACGCTCGCTTCTCTCCAGGACAGATTTGGCAATCAATGCGTTCAGTTACAGATTCCGATTGATGCGGGCGAGGGGTTCAGCAGTTTCGTTGACGTCCTGAACATGCAACAGGTTAAATATGAGACCAATGGCTCCGGCAAGTTCACCACCTCCGAGATCTCCGAAGAGTTCAAAGCCCGGGCCGAGGAACTGCATGAAAAAGTCGTCGAAATGGCTGCCGAAAGTGACGACGAACTTCTGGAAAAATTCTTCGAGGAAGGCACATTGTCGCCGGAGGAACTAAAGCGCGGCCTGCAAACAGGTATTGCCGGGCGGTCGATTTTTCCGGTGATGTGCGGCGCTGCTTCCGCCAACATCGGCGTGCGCCACTTGATGGATTTTATCGTTGCGTATGGCGTCGCACCTACTGACAGACCTGTTGAAGTTGCCAGGGAAGCCCGCGGCGACAAGGAAATTGAAATCAAGTGCGACCCTGATGAGCCGCTTGCAATGCTGGTGTTCAAGACGGTCTCCGAGGCTCACATCGGTGATATGTCTTTCTTCAAGCTCATGTCCGGCAAGCTCACAACCGGCACCGATGTTCAGAATACGAGCCGGGATGTTACTGAAAAGATCGGCCAGTTCTTTCTGATGAACGGCAAGACCAGAAAAGAGATCGGCGCATTGTATGCGGGCGACATCGGCGCAACGGTGAAGTTGAAAGATACACATACAGGCAACACCTTAAGCGACAAGAGACGACAAGTTATCCTGAGAGACATTCAGTTTCCGGCGCCCGTTATCCGCATCGCCATTGAGCCCAGGTCAAAGGGCGATGAAGAGAAAATTTCCGCCGGATTACATACCTTGCATGAGCAAGATCCCACTTTTGTTGTCAACTACGATCCGGAGTTAAAACAAACTATTATCGCAGGTCAGGGCGAGTTGCACCTTGATATTGTGGTAAAGCGGCTCAGGGACAAATTTGGCGTTGATGTGAATTTGGTCGAACCGAGGATTCCGTATCGCGAAACAATTCAGGGCACGGCAGAAACCCAGTCGCGTTACAAAAAGCAATCCGGCGGTCGCGGTCAGTTCGGAGATGTTTGGATAAAAATCGAGCCGTTGCCGAGTGGTGAGGGATTCGAATTCGTTGACGCCATTGTCGGCGGTGCAATACCCAATAAGTTCATTCCCGCTGTTGAAAAGGGAGTGCGAGAGGCCATGGAGGAAGGTGTGCTTGCGGGTTACAAAGTGCAGGATGTAAGAGTCACCCTGTACGATGGCAGCTATCACAGCGTTGACTCCTCTGAAATGGCATTTAAAATCGCTGGTTCAATGGCTTTTAAGAAAGCCTTTCTGAATGCCAAGCCGGTTTTGCTTGAACCCATTTATGATGTTGAAGTAACGGTGCCTGAAGAGTACATGGGTGATGTGATGGGGGACATTTCGAGCCGGCGAGGTAAGATATCGGGCATGGATACTGAGGGCCCGTTTCAGATTGTGAAAGCAAAAGTACCTCTTAGCGAACTTTACAAATACTCCACCTCGTTGCGCTCTCTGACACAGGGCCGGGGGCTGCATCGGCGCAAGTTTTCTCATTATGAGAGTGTGCCGCATGACATCACGCAAAAGATCGTGGAAGCGGCGAAGCAGGAAAACGAAAAGTAATTTCGCAGGTTCTAGTTGGCAGTGAGAGTTCGATTCAGGTCCGGTATTAGTTGCGTATTTTTGGACAGTAGGCTCATGCATCACGTTCCGGAGCCATGACGTTCGCGGCTCTTGACCTGTTCCCATACTTTGTCCAGTTCCTCAAGAGTCATATCGCTCATATCCTCGTCTTTATTGGTGAAGTGCTCTTCCACCTGTTTGAATCTCCGGCTGAACTTGTCTGTGGTTTTGCGCAACGCATTTTCCGGGTTGACGTTAATAAACCGAGATAGGTTTACCAGCGCAAACAAAAGATCGCCAAATTCTTCTTCAATTCTGTCTTCGCCTTCCTCATCGCAAGCTTGCCGCAGCTCGTCAAGTTCTTCTTCAACTTTCTGCCAGACTGGCGGCGCTGCCTGCCAGTCAAAGCCAACGGTTGCTGCTTTTTGCTGAATACGCCAGGACCGCAAAAGCGCGGACAGGTTTTTGGGCACGCCGTCGATAGTAGAATCCTTTCCCTCTGACTTTTTGATCTTTTCCCAGTTGACCGATTGCTGTGCTGCGGTGGTAATTTTCACATCGCCAAATACGTTGGGGTGCCGCCGAATAAGTTTCTCAGATATCGCCTCAATGACGTCGGCGACGGAAAACGTGCCACTTTCCGAGGCAATCTGTGCATGAAACACGATTTGCAGCAACAGGTCGCCTAACTCTTCCCTCAGATGATGGTAGTCGGCATTATCCAATGTTTCCAGCACCTCATAGGTTTCTTCAAGCAGATACTGGCGCAATGATTCATGAGTTTGCTCCCGGTCCCACGGGCATCCATCCGGCGCTCTGAGTTTTGCCATGATTTCAACCAACCTCTCAAATTTTCTGCCGATGCCATCCATTCATCATTCCTTTCTTCTGGCTATTTGTCATGTGGTTATTTTCTTGCAGCTAGAAAATATCAATTTGAACGAGCTTTGCAATCAAAAATCGGGTTTTGCAGCAATTGCAAAATGCTTGACTCTTAGGCATGATTTGAGTATTTTCAACTTTGGATTCAGTGCAGAACGAAAGCCTTTGTTCTTCCTGGCCACAGACATTTCCGTAACGTTTCCATTTTTTTTGCCCTATTATCCGTTTGCAGGTATAGTTCTTTAGTCGAGACCTCTGATGAATTTCTTTGCAAAACGTGAGCCTCGCAAATTCGGTTTCACGCCTTATTATTATAGCCAGGAAGAGCGCAAACAGGACGACACGGAAAGACCTCGTATCAAGTTTACCAGAATCCGACAGGGTTCGCAGGTTTCGCAAAAATCTATTCGTTGGATGGCCTTGATTGCGCTACTTCTGATGCTTCTTGTATTTTTTTTCTGGGACATGGTGCAGCGGGATGCCCGCAACTTCAGTATCGATGATATCAGGATCGAAAATGTGCCGATTGCTCCATAGCACAGAATCTCAAAGTTTGGACGTCTGATAAACAGTGCCTGAGTTCATTCAGTCAAACCCCGATCTGGAAGTCGTATCGAATCAGCACCGCTCTGAGCTTCCGCCTCCCGAGCCTTCGCCTTCATTTTTGCAAGGTATCGTGTTGCGGATGGGAAGGATAGTTGGGTTCCTGGTTGAACGCTTTAAGTTCCTGCCGATTAGATTCAAGCTTGATCTCATCATCGGGGCCATTGTTGTGACGGTTCTGACCGTCTTCAGCCTGATAATTCTGAAAAGTCAGGAAGTGGTTCTGATGAAAGTCATGACACAAGTGAGTGAGATGTTCATTCGCAACCTGTCGGAGTCAGTCAAGGGTGATTTGCTGCTTGGCAAAAGCGATCAGGTTAAGGAAAATGTTTTCAGGCTTTACAACACCAACATCGAGGGTTTGAAGCAGGTCGCCATTGTCAACCATGAGGGTGAGGTGGTTGCCGGTTTTGATAAAGAGGGCGAGGCGCTCAACCTGGGCGATCCAAAGCGGTTTCTGCAGGTAAAGAAATTCACTGCAATTCAGGAGCGCAATCGATTTGCCTATTTCAATCCCATCATCGCAGAGATGAATCAGAACGGTCAGGTCAGGCAAGTCACGGTAGGCATTGCCAACATCGTTTTTTCGAAACGGGCCATTCTCGAACCTATCGAACAGGCCCGGCGGCTGGCAGTGCTGGCAGCGATCCTGATCACGCTGCTCGCCATCATTGGCATCAATGTGGTGGCCAAAAAGATGGCAAACCAGATACTGCTGTTGTCCGAGGGCGCGCGTCAGGTTGGGAGCGGCAATCTCAATGTAGCGATCTCATTGAACTCTAAAGATGAACTTGGTCAGCTTGCTCATGAATTTAACAAAATGATCCAGCACCTGCGCGAAAAGCTACAGATGCAGAAATTCGTGTCGAAGCTGACCGTTCAGATGATTAAGGACTCGGTCCGTACAGATGGGCCGCGGTCCCTTGCCAGCAAACAGGAGGTTACAGTTCTTTTCTCAGATATTCGCGATTTCTCATCCGTTGCCGAGCATCTTGACCCGGGTGAAATTGTCAAGCTTATCAACGTTTACTTTGACCTGCAAACACGGATCATAGAGGGTCACAATGGCATCGTTGATAAGTTTATGGGCGATCAGATCATGGCGGTTTTTCAGGGGAAAAACATGGCCGACAATTCATTGAGGGCAGCCGTTGAAATCCAGCGACAAATTCGTCTGATTAACCAGCAACGTACACTCAAAAATAAGACCACGTTGGAAATGGGGATTGGCATTAACAATGGCTCTGCTGTTATGGGGAATATGGGTTCATTGCACCGGATGGACTATACGGTTATCGGAGATGTCGTCAATGTGGCTGCTCGCCTGTGCTCCATCGCCAAGGCCGGCCAGATAATCACCTCTTATGAAGTTGCCAGGCGGGTCAATGGCTCTTATCCCACGTCACGCTTGAAATCGATCTTCGTGAAAGGACGTTCGCAAAAGATCGAAGTCTGTGAGGTTGATTATGACCGTGACATCCTGACTTAGCCTGTCTCTTGCTTTCCTCCGAAGCTTTTCAAGCGCCGCTCGCAAAGTCATGATCGTTCGTCTACTTCTGATTTCACTGCTCTGTATTGCCGGAGCTTGCGACCTGCAAGCACAGGATGCCGCAAGTAGTGATACAACCTTCAGCTCAGGCTTGTTCGCTCCGGATGCACGAGGCGCTGCGCTGGGTGGCTCCCTGGTTGCCCAGGTTCGCGACGCATCGGCTGTTTTCTGGAATCCAGCCCTTTTGGCTGGCCTGAAAGACCGTTCGCTGCTCCTGAGTGTCGATGATCCGTTCCAGTTTAACCTGGTCAGCTTCGCCCAATTCGTACCACTGATAGGTACCTTTGGCGTTAGCCTGACACGTATTCCCACTTCACCAAACACGTTGGATAAAGCCAATTTCGCGATTGGCCGCAAACTCAGACGGACCGTCTCCATGGGTGGTAGTATCAATATCGAGAAATTGGGAGATGATCTTTCAGCCTCCGCTGATTTGGGATTCTTTCTCGGAAATCCACGGGTTGGTACGCTGGAAAACCGCTGGCGTATGTTTGATGAGGCGAAGCTGTGGGATAAACTCAACCTGGCTGTGACGGTGCAGAACATTCCCTTATATGAAAATGCCACGGAAACGGCCGTTTTGATTGGCGCAAGTTATTTGCTGCCCGCCACCGGGCTGCTGCTAAATACAGGCTACCACTTGTTTGATGGTCGGACTACGAAACACGCCGGACTTGGACTCGAAATCAATGACAACATAACGCTTTACAGTGGACTCGACGACCTGGATTTCGACAGGTGGGCGTTTGGTTTTGGATATACGCACGATAATTTCATTCTCAATTTGACTTATTCAAAACCGGTTGAGCAATTCCTACTCACGCTCTCAGCTCGCATTGGTCCGGACCCGGCATCATTTGCTGAACCATATTACAATCGAGCAGCCGCCTACGCAAGAGCAGGGAATTACAAAATGGCCAGCAAGGAATTCAAGAAATACCTCGCTTTCGATGTTGTTGACGCCAGAACTGATTCCGTGCGCAAACTCGTCTATTTCCTCGATCGCAGAATAGCAAAAACAGAGATGAAAGTGGATTCTCTGTTTCAGGTCAGTCGCCGGCTCTTATCCCGTGCCGAGCCGCAGTTCCTGCGGGCAGCCCTGATTCTGACCAAGATTAAGGAGCTGGACCCGACAAATACGCGGGCAAGCAAACAGTTGCTCGCCCTCAAGCCCGCCGTGGATATATTTGTTAAGCGGTCGATTCAAAGTGGCATTGACAAGTTCGAGGCGCACGACTATGCTGCCGCCAAGCGCATGTTTCAACGCGCACTCATGTTTGAAAAAAACAATGCCACGGCCAACTACTATGTGTCCAGCATCGATAAAATCATGAGCGATATGGGAAACGAGCATTTTTTTCGCGGCGTGGGATACTATCAACAGAAGAACTATACACGCGCTAAAACTGAGTTTGAAAAGGCCATTACGTTGAATCCGTCGCTTGAAGAAGCGCAGAAATACCTGAAATTAGCCCATGAAAAGATCGAGGAGCACAATGATAGGATAGCCCGGCTGCTGGCCAGGGCCAGGAGCCTCGAACAGGAAAAGAAGTTTGTAGAGGCAACCAATACCTGCTTGCGTGTGCTTCGACTGGATAAGAACAATAGCAAAGCAAAGGATATGTTGTCCAGGCTGCGGCCAAAAACTGAACAGTTTGTCAACAGTCAATTCAACGAAGCGCTGCGTTTATTCAGAGACGACGACCTGAAAGCTGCGGAAGAATTGTTGGTGCGTGTACTGTCAATCAATCCGAACCATACTTCCGCGAGAAACAATCTCGAGAGACTGCGGCAAGAAATAAAGACCAAGATATCCTTCCACCTGGCGCAGGCGGATGCCTATGCACGACAACGGGAATGGGGCAGAGCATTGAGCGAGTATACCAATGTCCTGGCTCTGGACCCGACCAACAAAGAGGCACTCGAAGGCACAAACCGCATGAATACACAATTGCAAGTTGCCACGCTTCTGTCACGGGCACAATCTCGGCTCAGCAACGGCAACCTGATGCAAGCGATTTCAGATTACGAATCTGTTCTGAAACTGGACCCCGGCAACGAGCGGGCGCGCGCAGAACTGGACGCGGTGCACCAGCAAATACAGGAACAAGTCGAATTCCATTACAATCGTGGCATCAATCTCTACACCCAGGACAAATATGATGACGCCATCTCCGAATTCGAACGTGTGCTCTCTCTCGATCCCGAACATCAGGGGGCGAAAGACTATATCCAACAAGCAGAACAGCGGCTGACAGCGCTGAAACGCATTCAACCCAGGTGATTTAAGTGTGGAGCGTGCGCAAAATTCTGACCCCCGGAGACAAAGTGCTGGTGCTGGTCTTGCTCGGCTTGGCCGGCCTGAGCGGATTCTGGACTGAGAGGGGCGCGAAAAGCGGACAAACTGCGGTCGTAGCGGTCGCGGACAGGGAGGTTGCGAGGCTCAGCCTGTCAACGCCTCGACGAATGGCGATCAAAGGTGTGCCCGGGATTGTGACTGTGCTGGTGCAGGACGATGCCGTGCGAATTGTTGACGCCGATTGCCCCCTTAAGTTTTGCGTGCATCAAGGCGCAGCTCGGCGAACCCGGGACATAATAATTTGCGTGCCCAATAAGATCGTGATCTCAATAATTGGGGAAAAAGGCAAGCGGGAGACTTCTTTCGATGGCATCACAGGCTGAGGCCGCCGGTCAAAGCGCCGTTACAATTGGCGCATCTTCGACCACTCAGGTGACGCGTATCGCGATGTTGGTGGCTGCCGGACTCCTGCTTTTCATCTTCGAGTCAGCCATCCCGAGACCGTTACCCTGGCTAAAGCCGGGATTGGCCAATCTGGCTACACTGATAGCGTTGTACCTGTTCGGGTTTCGCATTGCGTTGCTCGTGCTGCTGGTCCGCGTGATCCTTGGTGCGCTTATCATGGGTACACTGTTTAACCCAGTGTTTGTGTTCGGGATTGCCGGGGGCATGGTCGCTACCTGTGTCATGGGAATGGCTCAGGCATATTTGGGTCGCGTGCTTAGTATTATTGGAATCAGCTTGCTGGGCTCATTTTCACATAACTTCACGCAGCTTCTGATCGCCGCCTATCTTGTCATCGGCAGCGAACGGGCTCTTGTACTCTTGCCTCTCATGCTCATCTCCGCACTTTTCTCTGGATTTTTAGTTGGAACTTTTGCACATTACATTCTTCTAAGAATGAGGAATGTGGTCAGTTAATACAGAAGAATCTGCCAAATGGATGCGATCGCCTGGATTGCCGAGCAAAAGATAACAGAGGCCATTAAAGCCGGAGAATTTGATAATCTTCCCGGGCAGGGAAAACCGCTTCTTTTAGATGATGACTGGTACGGTCCGTCGAGAAATCGGCTTGCGTTCAAAATACTCAAAAACGCAGGGTATCTGCCTTTGACTCTGCAACTACGCAAAGAAATTGAAGAAAAACAGGGGGACGCCGAAACTTTATTGCGTGAATGTGCACGCCGACTTCGTCTTCTGTCACAACAGATTCACAGCCTGTCGCAAGGAAGAAATTTACGAAAAGAAAGCCGGCGATACCGGAAGCGCGTTCCCGAGTCGGTCGGACACCCGAATAAAGCAAAGTCCGAAGTAGAATCACAGCCTGAGGCGGTGGAGAAAGCTGAGCGCCTGTTGAGACTTGAGAGAAATTACAATTGCACCATCGACGGTTTTCGTACAAGATACAAAGCCATTCTCTCCGAGATAGGCCACAAGATTGCAGAACTGAACTATCATTGCATCCGCGACGAAACGCAACGCAATCTCACGGATACATCGCGTTTGATGTGGCCCGCCATCGACATCAAAGCAAGGTTGCGTGACTTTGACTCTCGGTTTGAAAGGATAGAATTACCTAACACCCTGAAGTAGATGATGATGAACAAAGTTATCATGATTTCGATGCTGGCTGTTGGATTTAGTTCCTGCGCCTATTTCAATACATTTCATAATACGAAGGAGCTGTATAATCAGGCAGCAAAAGAAAGGAGCAAACGGCAGGACGATCAGCCGACGGCAACTGAGCGGAAGCTCTATGATGACACCATCACAAAAGCTTCGAAAATATTGGAGCTTTATCCCGACAGCAAATATGTCGATGATGCCTTATTCATTCTTGGCGAGTGTTTCTACCATAAAGGTGAACCGGTTCGCGCCCAACGTAAATTTCAAGAGCTGATAACCTATTTCCCTGAGAGCGGTTACTACAACAGAGCACATCTCTGGCTCGCCAAAGTAAACGTCCAACTGAACGACCTGGCATCCGCAAAAGTAATGCTCAATAGTCTGCTCGAGAAATCAGACCTGGATAAAGAACTGAGACAGGAAGCGCACTTTTTGCTGGGTGAAATACATTTCGGTCAGGGCTATTATGAAGAAGCCGCGCATGAATACCATGAGGCGGCCAAGCTTGATAAGGATGACGTTATAACTTCCGACTCCTGGCTCCATCTTGGTGAATGTCAGTTGTTCTTTGGCAACAATCGGGCTGCTGTAACGAGCTTCAAGAAGGCTATGGACACCAGCCCTGATGACCTTCAGGGATTTGACGCCCGGCTAAGTTATGCGAAGGCCCTGAAATTATCGGGAGACTTTAAAGGCGCAGCCAAGATATGCAATGCACTGCTTGAGAACCAGGTTTACCAGAAGAAACACGGTTATGTTCAGTTGGAGATTGCTGATATCATCTATTGGGAAGGCAAGGCGCTTAACAAACGGCTGAAGGGAACAGATTTGCAATATACCGGCAAACTCGAAGAGGCGATTGAAAAGTATGAAATCGTCATCCTGCAGCACAAGCGAACCGAAGTCTCCGCCATTGCCCATTATCGCATCGCAAGAATTAAAGAGGAGCTGCATGATTTCGCTGCAGCCAAGACTCATTATGAGAAGGTGAAGCTCGAATATAGTCAATGTGAACACGCCGATGAAGCGGAAAAAAAGGCAAAGGACATCGGTGATTTGATTCGCTTGAGTAACAAAGTGCGAAAGGCTCAGGGTGAGGAGTTGTTGGCTGCTGAGTCTGGCTCAACACGCAAGCTCTCTGATTTGGAAATATTGTTGCTCGAACATGGCGTCCATCCGGAGCTGCGATTCAGGGAGGAACAACGCAAACTCGCTCTCGCAGAAGGCCGGCCTGATCCCACGGCTGAACAGAACGGAATCGGCAATAATGAACTGGTGCAGATGGGGCGCCTGGAGGAACTGGTCACTGACAAGTTACAACTGGCGGAAATCTATCTTCTCCAGTTTGGCCAGGTTGATTCGGCGCTGGCAGAATACCGTCAGATTGTGGAGTTGTTTCCAGACCATCCTGCTGCTGCCAAAGCACTGTTCTCGAGCGCATACATTTACGAAAACGAGTATCAAAACAAATTCAAGACAGACTCGCTTCTTTATCTTATCATTGAACGCTTTCCGGAATCAAGACAGGCGCGTGAAGCACACCGCAAGCTTGGCCTGCCGCTTGCGGGGAGTGACGACCCTGCGGCCGAATTATATCGTCGAGCTGAACAACAACTGTTCGCACATCATCAAACACATGCCGCAGTGGAACAATATCGCCGGTTGATCCAGCTTTATCCTGAATCTGAATTTGCGCCAAAGGCGCTGTATGCTCTGGGCTGGATTTATGAGCAATTACTTTTCGACAACCAAAAAGCCGCTGAGGTATATGCGGAAATTGAAGAGAACTATCCCGAGACTGAATATTTTAACCGGATAAATCAGAAACTGCTGGCCTTGGAAAACAACAAGCCAGATTTTGATGCAACAGGGTCCGATGCGCAGCGCATTGAAACCGCTTTGACGACTCCTTCTGCGCAGGCAAACGAAGAGCTCGCACAGAAGGAGATTTCGTCTGACCAGGACCTGCCATCTAACGAAGTGGGACTGGCTGAGCTGAAAAGGAGAAAACTGCCTGACAGGCGACCATCCCAGCTCCGCGGCAAACCGGTTCCCTAGTCTGCGCCAAAGCCCGAGACAGGAGCCTTTGAATTCGTGAAAAAAACGACGCCCCGCTCTGCAGCCAAAGGAATATATGACTGCGAAGTTCTATCCAACCACAATCTTGTAGGGCAGATTTTTCTGATGCGCCTTCACTGCCCTGAGATTGCCGCCTCCTGCACCCCCGGACAGTTTGTCAATATCAAAGTAAATACGGAATTAATCCCATTGCTTAGAAAGCCATTCAGCATTTGCCGGCGCAATGCCGGGCAAGGCTGGTTTGAGGTCCTGTGGAAGATTGTGGGCAAGGGCACGCAAATCATGTCGCGCTCTTTGCCGGGAGATATTTTCAGCGTGATCGGCCCTCTTGGCCTGGGCTATCGTCTTCCAGAAACTCATACCCGCGCCATTCTGGTTGGCGGGGGACTCGGGGTTGCACCGCTACCATTCCTTTGTGAAGAGCTTCTAAAGCGGGAGGTTCAGGTGCAGACATTTCTGGGCGCCTGGTCGAAAGACGATCTATCGATGCTGGATTTGTTTGAGGAATGGCGTGTTCCCACGGTCGTCACAACTGAGGATGCCAGTTTTGGACGGCAAGGTCTGGTGACCGAACCGCTTGCCGAGCGGTTGCAGGAACTCAGGGAAGAAGCGCGCCCCGAGGTGTTTAGCTGTGGCCCGCACGCTATGCTCAGAAGCGTAACCGCAATCTGCGAAAACTTTGGTGTGCCTGCTCAGATTTCTATCGAAACAATGATGGGCTGTGGGTTCGGAATTTGTGTGGGTTGCCCGGTCCGTCTCCGCACACCAGCGCCCGACGGCCAACTATATAAACTCACCTGTATGGACGGCCCGGTATTCGATGCCACGGAGATCACACTGAATGATTGATCTGTCCGTCAACCTTGGCAATTTGATCTTGCCGAACCCTGTTCTGGTAGCTTCCGGCACGTTCGGCTATGGCCAGGAGAGCGATTCTCTGGCCGATCTAAACGCACTCGGCGGCATCATCACAAAATCTGTCAGCGTCAAGCCGCGTGTGGGGAATCCGCCGCCTCGCATTTTCGAGTTGCCCGCCGGGATGCTCAACTCAATTGGCCTCGCCAATGTGGGGCTCGACAACTTCATTGCGGAGAAGCTGCCGTTTCTCAGAACCTTAACTACGCCAGTGATTGTCAATATCGCCGGTCGTACGCCTGAGGAATATCGCGTGGTTGTCGAAAGGCTGGAAGCAGAGCAGGGTATCGCAGGTTACGAGCTCAATTTTTCGTGCCCGAATGTCAAAGAAGGCGGCCTGGAATTCAGTCAGGATCCGCGGATCACACAAAAGGTGACAGCCCTGGTGCGAAAAGCCACGTCACGTCCTTTGATAATCAAGCTTACGCCCAATGTGACGCGCGTTAGCGACATTGCGCGGGCGGCTGCGGAGGGTGGAGCGGATGCCGTTTCACTGATCAACACGCTTGTCGGATTCGCCGTAAACATCCATACCCGAAAACCACAGATTCATTCCAGCACTGCTGGCTACTCCGGGCCAGCCATCAAACCGGTGGCATTGGCAAAAGTTCTGGAGGTAGTGCAGCACGCCGATGTTCCTGTTATTGGCATTGGCGGCATCACCAACACCGACGATGCGCTGGAATTCCTGATCACAGGCGCTCGAGCCATTCAGGTTGGCACTGCTAATTTCATCGATCCCCGCACCGGTCCCCGCATCATTGAGGAACTGAAAGCTTTTTGTGCAAAGCAAAAACTGTCATCCATCACGCAGTTGATCGGCTCATTGCAGGCCTGGCAGTGAGCTGCTGCCCGAAATGCTCACTGAACAGGAGGGAGGCATCCATTGGCACTTGAAACTCTTGGAGTTCGTGCGCTGGTCACAATTGTTTTTGGCCCACTCATTCTCATAACCGCATGGCTTGGCGGTATTTTTTTTCTCGCCGTGGTTGCGATCATTGTTGCTTTGGCCTTGTACGAGTTCTACAAGCTTGGTGAACACAAAGGCGCACACCCCGCGACCGTGGCCGGCATTGTTTTTGGCATCGCATTGTGTCTGCTGTTCTTTTTCCAGTTTTTGTCCAACCTCTGGCTTTTCTTCGCCGTTGTCTTTCTTTTTCTGGCAGTATTGGAGCTTTTTCGCAATCAGGTCAATCCTATTCTGAACGTGGCTGCCACGCTGATGGGCATATTTTACATAGCGGTTCCTCTTGGCTGCCTGCTGCTCATCCGTGAAACTGCTGGCGCTGACAATCTCGGCGCGCGCCTGGTGATTCTGATTTTTCTTGCGATTTGGCTCTGTGACACGGCTGCCTATATTCTCGGGGCGCGTCTTGGCAAGCACAAGCTTTTCCCGCGGGTTAGCCCGAACAAAACAATCGAAGGTACTGTGTTCGGGCTGTTGTTTGCAGTCCTGACCGCGTACGTCAGCCACCTAACATTTCTGACAGACCTGAAGCTGGAGCACGCAATCGTCATTGGTGCAATATGCGGCAGCATTGGTCAGGTGAGCGACCTGATCGAGTCGCTATTCAAGCGTGACGCCGCAATTAAGGACTCGTCAAGCCTGATACCAGGACACGGCGGGGTGTTGGACCGCTTCGATAGCGAGCTGCTGGTGACGCCTTTGGTTTTGCTCTACCTGAAGCAATTTGTTTGGTAGCAAAAAATGTGGAGAATAGAGAGCAGGACACCCAGGGTGTTCTCGAATGGCAGGGGGCCTTCGAATCACACCAGGATCTTGCCATTTTCCATGATCGGCCTGCCATCGATGATAACAGTGGGGTCGACAACAATTCCTTTAATTGCAGGCTGAACCTTGCCTTGGCCTGAGGTAATGCGATCCCGACCAAAGCAAAAGTAAACCGAGCCAAGGCACTTTTCATCCTCCTGAGCCGAGTTGCCGAATTTTACCAGGCTGTTTGTGCCTATGCCAAATTCTGTAACCATGCGTCCCGCGCGGCCGAATTTGCGAATATCTTTTCTCAACATTTCTGCCTCAGCCTTACCCTTGATCTGAGTGATATGGCCCTTGCTGATATTGAGCAAGAGTGGCTTGTTCAGTTTTTTGCGTACCCCGGCAATGCGGTCGAGACAGAGCTTGCCTTCGATGTTATCGTTCAACGCGATGGTTGCTTTGCCAGCGGGCAGAGAGGAAAGCTCTCCGGCTGCTTTTGCCATGCCGGTCTCAGCGATACCCATCACTCTTGCGATAGAGAGCTCGAGCCTGGTGCCAGAAGCAGAATTGATTTCAATGAACTTGCCGATCGAAAACAAATCTGCCAGCTTTCGGCTCAGATTTGAGGCCTTGTTTAGGTTGGTCTCGAACATTCGTTCCATCATTGCAACCGATGCATTTTGCAGAACAATGACACGGCTGCCGTTTTGGCGTGCCTGGTCAAAGATGTACTCACTGATGTGGTTCGGGGTGATCACAATCGCGGCATCGGAGTGCACCAGCGCTGCAATCACACTTTCCGGCAGCTCCGGTCCGGCTGCATTCCTTTGTAGGTAGTTAATTGAGATGATGTTCTTGGTGATGCGTCTTGCGGCCTTCAAGACGGCGGCGGCGATCTCTGCCACAGAATCATGCGCCACGATAATGAGAAACTCTTTGGGTTGCAGGTTAAGACAACGCCTAACTATTGTTCTTACAGATTTCTGGAGGGTAGCCATATCGAAAACCCACCTTGTCCTGGAAGCAGTGCAGCACTCTGGCAGTCTTTTCAAGATGGGAGACAGTTGGAGTTGGTACGTTCTACCGCCGGAACGGGTCCAGTGTCAGTCTTGAAATTACTGCCCGGTTCGTTGGTTACGGTGACAGTACAACATGGGCAAAGACCTTCGCATCGTTGAGAATGTTCTCAATTTTGGCATACTCATTCGGTTCATGCAGCACCTCATCCTGAGTTGCCCAAACCACGGCCGGCAAATTGGCGGCTCTGAAAAATGCTGCGACCGTACCGCCGCCGATCCCCATTGGTCTGGTTTGCACGCCTTTTACTGCCAGTATGCCAGCCTGAACGGCCTTAACTACAGGCGCCTCTGCCGGGGTTGGTGCAGGCGCCTCTACCAACTGCACCTCGGAAGTTTCAACCTTTACGCGGTAATCTGTTTCAGCTTCTGTGCAAATACGCTGAACCGCCTTCCTCACCTCACTGATCTTATAATCCGGAAGCAACCGACAATCAAGATAGAAAATGTCCTCTCCGGGAATGGTATTGATGTTTGGTACATTCGCTTCTCTCTTCGTCGGTTCAAATGTGCTAATGGGTGGTTCGAAAACCTCATCGGTTGCATTGAATTCATTATAGAGTCGCTCGAGCTTGACAATCAATGCGGCGCCCGCCTTGCAGGCATTAACGCCCAATTCCGGCGTCGAGCCGTGCGTCTGCTTGCCCAACACCACAAACTTGAACCAGAAAATGCTCTTTTCAGCAACTTCTACAAGTGTACCCTCTGCGTTGCCGGCGTCCGGGATAATGATGTAGTCGTCTTGGCCGAACAGCGCGCCGTGTTCTTTGAGTAGATATTTTATACCATAGTCGCTTCCCGTTTCTTCATCTGAAACCAGAAGCAGGGCAACATCATACTCCGGCTTTAGGTTTTCGTCATTCAGCGCTCTGGCCATCAGCAGGGAGGAGACGATACCTTGCTGGTTATCCTCCGTGCCCCGTCCGTATATTCTGCCATCTTCAACACGCACGCTCCAGGGGTCGCCTTGCCATTTGGCGAGATCGCCCGGCGGTACGACGTCCATGTGCGACATGATCCAGATAGTGCGGTCCCTGTTCTTGCCCTTGATTCTCGCGACAATATTAGGCCGTTGGCCGGACTCGACGCGGTCATCAGGGGCGTTAAACTCCAATATTTCATCAAATTTGAGCTGATTTTGAATGTAAGACAACAACACGCGAGATTTCTCCCACTCACCATCGCCGCCATTTTCAGGAGCAAGGGCCGGGATTGCGGTAATCTCACGTTGAATTCGGATAGCTTCGTCTGCATAGCTGTCGATTCGCGTCTGTAGTTTTTCGAAGGCTGTTTTATCCATAGATTAATCCCACTTTATCGAGCTGGTGCGTTCCAGGCTCACAAAGAAAAGCTGCAGGCGCTCATACAGGGGTTCGACCTGGTCTCCAAATTCTTCTGAGAGCTGTCTGCCAATTTCGCCGACTCGGTTTGACCCATCACATCTTTGCCAGATGAAGGTGCCAACCTTGTCCAGATTGAGACGATAGTATGGCCGCGCCATTCGTTGCATGAGCCAGCGGCCTAACCTGTGGTCGCCGAACTTGGGAATCAGAATAACAGCCGTGTCGTTGTTATCCAGTTCCCATTTTTGATTCCACCTGGGTCGGCGGTTTGCATAATTGGTATTCAATTTATTGTTGTTCAATGTGGTAGTCATCGCGATTCAGGGCAATCAATTGAGAAAGGGTGTGTCAGCCTTACGCCAACACACCCTGAAGATGGTCTCTTACTTTCTGGTGGCCTGGTTCATAGGAACCTTGATCAGGGCGTAAAAAAGAATTGCAAAGACAACAATGCCCAGCCACGCCGTACTTCCCGGTGATAAGGCTGAAAGCGTAAAAGTGCTTTCCGATACGTT
>CAZVSL010000042.1:0-3668 GCA_964629935.1 uncultured Calditrichaceae bacterium
TTTCCCGCCAGTATGGCTGCGATTATTCCTTCACTACCGACGAGCTCCGGAAAAATTTGCCACAGATTGTCACCCCTTTTGACGTCCGTGGCACGACGGAAAGCAGTGTGGCGGAAATTATGATCTAGCAGGGCATATTGCCCATCGAAGATGGCATATCCGAGACGCCTCACCCGCATGATGTGATCGAGAGTTTGAGCATGTGCATCCATCAGCATTCCAGGAGAAGCTTGCCCAGGGATGAAAACAGCGTATCGACGTTATCGCCGGTCTTTGCGCTGGTGAGAAGATAAGGCGAGTCGTATTTGCCGGCAGCCGCAGCGAGTAGCTGGTCCGATAGCGAGTTGTCGGAAATTAAATCCAGCTTGTTGCCGGCAAAGACCAATTTTGTCACCGGATTGATCTCGAGAAAAGCGTCAAGAAAGTGGTGATTGTTTTTCAAGGTTTGCGGGCGTGTCAGGTCAAACACAACTATGGCGCCGGCAGCGCCGTTGAAATAGTTACGCGTCGCCGGCGTGATGGCCTCGATATTGGCAAGATCCCAGATGATAAGTTTCAGACCATCCCGTGCTTTCAGCCCTGAACAGAGGCCGGAAAGCTGTTTCTGATAAATCTGAACCCCAATGGTCGATAGATAGGTGTCATCGAAAAGGCGGTGTACGTAACGGCGTACCAGACTGGTCTTGCCAACGCCGAACGTGCCGAGCATACATATTTTTTTGCTGTAGACGATTGCTTTTGAATCCACTCAGTTTCCCTCACCGATGAAGAATTCAACCCGGCGGTTCAATTGCCGGCCTGCCTCGGTTGTGTTTGGCGCCAGGGGATTGCGCGAGCCCTGTCCCTCTGTCTGCATCAGCTCAGGTTTGATACCTCTTGCAGCCAGAAAATCTCGCACAGCTTGTGCACGTTCGAGAGATAGTGTAAGATTCTCGGCCTCGGTACCGGAATTGTCTGCGTATCCAACCAATCGGATTTTATCGGGCCGGTACTGACGTATGATCTCGGTTACCTGATCCAGCTTGGCGTGCTCTTGTTCACGAATTCCGGTTCCCTCGCGCTCGAAAAAAATCTGTATCTGCGAAAGTCGTTGCCGGGCCTCGGAGAGAAAAAGTGCAGTCACCCTGAGATTGTTGAGGATAGTGCGCCCCGGCGCCAGACGCGCGACCGTATGGCCGATGATGACGCGATCTTGCTCGCTTGCGCTTTCACCCTCGACGATAAGCATATTGCCATCGAGGATGTAGCTGAGCTGGCTCAGATTCGTGGCGAGCTCATTGTCGAGACGCTCCTGCACCTGACTGGCGAGCATGCCTGTATCCACGCCGCGCGGGGGAGGCTGCTGCGTTGCATGAAATGGCCATATTTTCTGGCTGTAGGCAAAGTACGTTCCAGCGGCGATCAGGGCAATGATGAACAGGATAAACGCCATAGCCGGCCACAAGCTCGCCTGCTGCTCAGGCTCTGGCCGCTTTGCCGGCGACGCGTCGTTGTGCAGCAAGCGGGCAAGGGTGGGCTCACAGCGCTTGAGTGGGTCCGGGTTGCCATCATAATTTCGCAAGACTTTGTAGAACTGATTGTGAATCTTTCTTTCCGTCAGCTTGAGAAGTGCTGAAAACTGCTCTGGTGCAACTCCGGTGCAGACGACGGCCAGATAGCTGTAACGTCCGTCCTCGATGTAAATCTGCAGGTCATCATACTCAATTTGGCTCAGCTCACGGGTTTTGCCTTGCTCAAACGCAGTTTTGGCGAAATCCCGGATGGCCGTCAGCATGCCACTGATGATTTCCTGGTCTGTCTGGCTGCCGTTTTGCTGGTTTGAGACATGACTGAGCAATACGCCATTCTGCTTGTGGATGAGAAAGACCTCGAGCACTTCGAAAGGCAGCGCATCTTTCAGGGCGAGCTCGCCTTCCGGTATGCCGGATACTTTGCTTTTCACCCGGCGCAAGATCGATTGAAAGCTCAGCGCCCGGTCCAGCTTTTCATTTACAGTTTTGACGAGCTGTTTCATGGACTCCGCAATCGACTTGCGAATGGTGCGCCCGATGACCGGGTAGAGCGCATCGGCGATATCGTCTTTAGCCTCGTCGATCTGACGTTTGAGCGCCGGGCCCATCACCGGCGCCAGGGCCATTGCCATTTCTTCCTTCGAGTCGCTGATTTTGTTGGCGATCGCGGCGGCGATGACCGGGTCCAACTGTTCAAGCCAGTTGTCGGTGTCATCGATGCGCGCACGGAGCTCACGCAGCTCATGCTCCAGCTCTGCAACCCGGGTCTGATCAGCGGCCAGGATCAGCTCGCGCAGGCGTTGCAATTGCTCCGGTCGTGTCTGGCCAATACGTGTCTTATCCATTGCCGGCCGTCATTGATGTTGTGACGTTATTTGTTTTTTATGACTTGTTGACCCCATTGAATAAAAACCTCACCAATGGCGGATTTATCCACCTTGCTTTCCTGCAGATTCTGCAGCTCATTCTTGATCCTGTCTCTTGTGTCTTTCAAATCTTTTTCAATGGACTGTCTCTGTTTCTGCAATTCCTGCTGCAAAACTTCTTTTGACACTTCGCCTTCTTTTTGGACATGGGAAATGCTTTGTTCCAGACGATCGAGCCGGACGTTGACATCACGGCTTAGTTGTTCGATGGCGGACTTTAGCTTCTTGAGATTCTTCTCGGAGTTGCGTATGTATTCGCCGAGTATGATCTCACGGATCTGGGCGATACTGTCGCCGCTGTAATTGCCGTCTTCAACCGCAGGGCTGGCTTTCGTGTTCATGTTGCCACCTTCGCAGAGTTTTGTAATGGACGAATCAATTGGGTGTATCTTCACATTTCTGGTGATGCAGGCTTCGGAACAAATGCCTGCAAGATTTCCAGGCCTGGCTGCCGCAACCTAGCTCCCGACAAGTTGCATATCATGGCGAGAACGATTTGCTCATCCGGGTGAATATAAAAGACCGTGGTCCCTCCGATAGAGCCGCCGCTATGGCCAACAATCGTCTGGCCGCCGGCCTCCAGGATGCTCCAACCGATGCCGTAGCCTGTGGCTTTGCCGGAGCGAGTTTTTTGGGAGCGGATAAGCAACTCGAACGTTTCCGGCTGCAGAAGCGTATTGGCAAGCATGGCGTTGCCAAATTTCAGCAGGTCCGTTGCTGTGGATAGGTAGCCGCCGCCGGCCCATTTGTAGCTGTTGTCGACATAGGGCGCGTTGTACACGACGCCATCTTCATTGACATAAAACCGCGTTCGATTGTGAATGATGCTGCGATTCACGTCCGCGAGCGTCGAACGCATGTCTAGCGGAGCAAAAACCTGCTCTTGCATGAAGCTCAGAAACTCCTGGCCGGAGGCGCCTTTGACGACCGCGCTCAGCAGATTCCAGCCGTAGCTGGAGTAAGCATATTTCGTACCCGGTTCGAATAGAAGGGTGTCATCCTGAAAAAACTCGAGTCCGGCCAGAATGGTGTCATAGTAACGACTGCTGAGAAACTCAGCGTCGCGGTAGTGCCGGATTCCCGCCAGATGTCCGGCCACCTGCCGCACGGTGATTGGATAGCGCTTTTGCGGAAACGTGGGCACGTAGGTCTGCACCTCTGCATCCCAATCTAATCTGCCCTGTTCCGCCAGCAGGGCGGCGGTTACGCCGCCCATCGTGGTCCAGCCTGC
>CAZVSL010000042.1:3678-14715 GCA_964629935.1 uncultured Calditrichaceae bacterium
CTGCCAGCTCCCTGGCGCAGTGGTGTGCGCAGGTCGATCTCCTGGTCGGAGAGCAGACAGGGACGCAGTTGTCCGTCGGCTGTCAGGCGCAGGCGGTTGCACTTGTAGCAGAAATGCTCGCTGATGGGGGTGATGAAGCCGATGGTGCCTCTGGCGCCGGGCAGGCGATAGTAGCGGGCCGGCCCGCTGCCGATGCGCATCTTGGTGTGCGGCCAAACCGGCACACGGGTCTCGAGGTCGGCAAACCCGAAGCCTTCGCTCCAGACAATACGGCCGCCAACAGCAACGCCGGCAGTGACGCCGGGAATGCCGAGCGTATCCATGTGCGTTTGAACGATCTCTCGGGCTTTGACAATGGCTTCGGAATAAGGATGATGTGCGCGCTCAGTCGTCTGCGGGTAAGCGGGCAGGCACAAAGCGATGAGAAAAAAGGCAACAGTAAATTGCTGCAGTTTGCTTTTCGTGATTGTCATCAGTTCGACCTCATGAAGTTGTCACTTGATAATAGCAGAATCCGGTCTCATTTGTCAAGGTTTGCCGCCACGGCCTCCAGCGCCCCGGCTATCTGTTCTGCCGTTTCAAACCGTCTGGTCTTGTCTTTTTGCATGGCTTTTGTGACAATGGCTTGCAGAGCCTCGGGTAAGTTTGGATTGACTTGGAGCAATGGCGTGGGGTCCTCATTCAGGATCGCGTACAGAACCGATAGCTCGTAATCTCCGGCAAAGGGTAAGCGTCCGCTGAACAATTCATAAAGTACAACTCCGAACGAGAAAATGTCTGTTCTGTGATCTGTGTTCAGCCCGCTGGCTTGTTCGGGCGACATGTAACTGAGGGTGCCAAGGGTTGTGCCGGTGCGGGTCAGATGAAGCTCCGTGTTGGTCAGCGTTTTGGCGAGACCAAAATCCATGATTTTGGCGGTATTCTCCTGCGTTACCAGAATGTTGTCGGATTTGACGTCTCTGTGCACGATCTTTTTATTGTGTGCGTGCGCCAGCGCTCTGGCAACCTGGATCGCCAGTTGCAATTGGGTGTTGAGTTCGTTGGCGTTGCGTGTGCGCCAGGTCCGCAAATTTTCGCCGTCCACATATTCCATGGAAATGTAGACCACGTCTTTCTCTTCGCCGATCTGGTAGAGTGTCGCAATGTTCGGATGATTCATGACCGAGGCTGCGCGCGCTTCCTGCACAAAGCGTTGCCTGAATTCTGCATCATGCGCCAGCTCCGGGGACAACACTTTGAGCGCAACCAGCCGCTCCAGTTGTGAATCGCGACCTTTAAACACCATGCCCATGCCGCCGCGACCAAGCTCCTCGAGGATCTCATGCTGTCCCAGTGTGTCGCCCGGCGCCGGATTGCTGCCAGCGCTTTTGGCCACCGGAGGCTGACGCTCGAAGGTGACAGCGCGCTTTAGCGTCGATTCGGTGAACAGCTTTTCTTTCTCACGCTCAAGCCATTTCTTGAAGAAATAGTTAGCAATCTTGTAGCGTGAGTTTTGTCTTCTGATAAAGCCCAACTGAGCCAGCTCGTACAGATTTTGCACCAGGCGGTCAGAAAAGTGATGCTGCAGATCCGATAAGCCGAGGCCTTCATTTTGCAGGATATACAGCAGGATCTCTTTCTCTTTATGCTCGAGATATTGAAAGTCCACGGAAAAAAAGTGTGCAATCATATCATCAGCGCAAAGCTCATCGACCACTGTCTCAAGGTCCCGGGCTTCAAACAAACGCCGGCATATCAACTGAATGAGATAAGGATGGTTGTTGCTTTTTTCTATGATTTCATCAGCTTCGGGCTTTGAAAATCCGCCAAGTCCGATGAGCTTTCGCGCCTGTGTCTCATCCAGGGGCGCGAGATAGACCGGCGGCACGAAGCCGTGCAAAAACGGTGAGGTGTTGGGCACAGAGCTGCTTTCCAGCTTGCTCAGGCGGCGCGTCGCTGTCAGCACGGTCATGGTGTTTTCGCCGCGCTGCATCATGCGACGGAGTTTTGGCAATGCGCGCGGATCGCTCTGCTCGATATTGATCAACTCTTCAGCCTCATCGCAGAGCAGCAGGAGCACGCGGTTATGCTCTCTGGCGCGACGGCGCAATGCGCGCAGAGTGGCGAACAAATCCTGCTCTTCCAGCGCATCCAGGTCGATGCCAATTTGCTCGAAGCGCTCCTCGGCGTCTTCAACGCTTTCCAGCAGAGATTCTTTCAGGCCATCCAGGTCGGCGCTGCCCTGCATGTCCCAGAACAGCGGAATGTACGCATCTGCGCGTTCGCCAGTTGAGGTGAGCAGCTCGATTTGTTTGAGCAGAGAAGTCTTGCCGAGACGCCGGGTGCCGGCCACCCAGACAGCGTTGCGCCGGCCATCGAGAATTTCACGGATCAGCTTGTCCCGTCCGAAGAAATTCTTGCCTCGCACCCAGCTTCCGGCGACAAATGGATTCTTCATGTTCGATTCTGGATTATTCCGAGCGCGGCGAAGCCCCGTAAACAGCACGGGCTCTCACAACCGCAAATTCCAAATCCCAAAAGCCCAAATAACAAATAAGTCCTGATTTTGGACATTGAAGATTGTCATTTGGAATTTGTGATTTGTTTGTTGGATTTCTTTGCATGAATGTGCAAACAATACTATAAACCGGCATATTACCGCAACCCAAAAGAGCCCCCGCAAAGCCGCGGAGCCACAAGGGATCCGCGACGCTTCCTACATACGAAAGATCAAAAGTCACGTTCGCCTATTCGGGTGTTTGCAGCACCAGTGGAGCCACAGCTTCGACATCCTGTACAAGGACCCGGCGGCGCTTTTCTTCAATGATGCGGTGGATGACATTCACGCAGAACTTTTGCACAATATAGGGCTTGCATTCACTCAAATCTACCATTTTCTCGACCGCCTCATCTTCATAGCTGAAAATACCGGCAACCGGCCGCCGGATCAACGCCTCTGCATCTTTGCGTTCGAAAGGCGGTACCGGGATTTCCTCGAAAAAATTATACCAGGGGCTGCCCTCACTTTGCCAGTTCTTGCGGATGTGAGCGCCGGACATGATGGAGAGGCCCATCACGTCCACGTCTTCATGAACACGCTGCGCAACCGCTGGTTGGCCTGCTCGCTGTACTTGTTGAGCTCATCCACCTCATCGATGAGAAGCACGAGTTTGAGCTTCTTGTTGGTTGTTTTGACCAGAACTTTCAGCAGCGTCTTCAAGTCGCGGGACAGGTCGCGGCCGCTGTAGTTGGCGTTATGCTTATGCACTCTGAAGCTATGCTCGCCATTCAGGCGTTTCTTGCAGCTTTCAACCACCTCTTCCATCAGGGTGATGAAAAACTGTTCCTCGCTCGTTCCCTGCAGATCCACCATGACCGGGATGAACTCGTATTCCGGGTCTGACATCTGCTCGAGCCGGCGCTTCAGTTGGTGTTGCAGTGAGGTCTTGCCAATCCGGCGCGGCCCGTATATCATCAGACTATTGTTGTGAATGGTATTCAGAATACGTTTTAGCAGCGCTTCGCGACCAAAGAACATCTCTTCGTTGCGGATGGGCGCGCCGGCGATGTAGGGATTGTACTTGCTGACAATGGCTATGCGATATTTGATGATGCGTGAGATCACAACGCCGCCCACAGCCAGAAAAGCAAATGCTGCAAGCGAAATAGCAAAGGTCTCTGTCCTGTACATCGGTGGTTTGCGTGTTACGGAATACTGCTCTGATGTTCTGTGCGGCGGTGAATCGATATCGTAGGCGGTGATGATAATCTGGTTCTCGCCCATCCTGAGTGGCAGCTCAGCTTCAAAGGTGAATCTGCTGGCATCCTCTGCGGCTTGCGGCCGAATGACAACGGGTTCTCCGCCGGCATCAACCAGTGGTTTGCCGTTGATGGTGATTTCCACCCGTGAGATGCCCTGGTCGTCGCCGGCGCGGCCGGATAACAGGAGCCGCTCCTCGCGCGTCTCGGTGACCACCTGGTGCGGCGAGCGAAGCAGAATGACCGGTGCGGTGGTCTGTGTCACAATACGTTCGATGATTTCCGGCTCCGGCACCGGCTCCAGCTCCTGAGCTTCCATGCGGTCAAGACGCAGGCGTTCCATTTCAGACTCTGCTTTTTGTCGCCAGCTTCGGGCCACAGAAAGATTGGGATCGAGTGACTCAGCCTGGCGGAAGGCATCTTCGGCCAGGACGTACTGGCCACGCAGAAAATAATCCAAGCCCTGCTGCAATTTTAGTTGCGCCGTGCTCGTACCGTTTTCTTGTTCGGCTCGTAAAGCAGCACGCTGACGCTCCTGCTGTAACCAATTCTCCAGCACGCGCAAGCGATTGTCCTCAACGTCGTCTCGCCGCAATTGTTGTAAAATCTGGCTGGCCTGCTCAAATCTTTCCTCCGCCAGCATTTGCTGCACCCGTGAGATGCCAATTTCCAAATCGCCATTGGTGCTGGCGCGCGTCTCGCTTTCAGTTTGATATTCCAGCAATGTTTCGGTGATGCTCAGCATGCGGCGAACTGTGCTCTGATGCTCGGTGCGCAGCACGGCGCCGGCAGATATCGAGGCGCGGAAATTCGAAAGCGCAGCTTCATAATCGCCGAGCATGAGATAAGCTTTGCCGAGAAAGTAGTATGGCAGGTATTCGACCAGTTTCAGGTTGGATGTTGCCGCCTGATGGTCCGGCTGTGGCTGGATCTGCAAGGCCGCCTGGATGTTTGTCAGGCCAATTTGCCATTGTCCGCGTTCCACTTGTTGCTTGCCGACTTCATATTTCTCGTCCCACTCATCAGCATGCACCAAAGTCACGCAAAGAATCAACATCAGAATGCAAGCAGGCCAGAGCAAGCCGACGAACGAGGGGTTGCGCAAATTTGCACGACTTGCGAATCTAGGTTCAAACTGCTGTAAAGGGTAGTCACGCATCAGGTGTTGCCAGTGATTTGACCCTGTCGGTGAGCGGGAGCAAAGTCCAGATGCCTCAAAACGGAATTGAAATTAATGTCGAGCCAATGATCTCAAAATTATCCTCAGAGACATTCAACGCACCATCAAACTTCAGGTAGCTGTTGAAAACCAGGCCGACCCCGAAAGTCAGATGCGTGCGGTCCGGAGCTTCAGGATAAAGACGCCGCAGGTCCGGGGTTTCGTTCGCGGCATGAATGCGATGACCCGGATTTGTATAAACGCCAAAACGCAGCGGCACCAGCCCCAGTTTCGCTGCTTTGAACAGGTACTCGACGCCAAAATGGAATTCGGTCGCATCATCGATGGTCAGATCGGGCTTGCCGTCCGGGTCTTCATAGACGCCGGTCTCGGGCACGAACACATCATCTTCGACGGCGTTGAGATCATTGCTGGCCAGCAAATCCGTATACTGCACGCGCTTGATATCAAAGGTGAGGCGCAGGCGCGGCGTCGCGATGAAGTAGAGGCCGGCGCCAAAGAAATCAGGTACCGGGATATGAAAGGAAGTATTCTCAGGCGAATGCGCCGGCAGTGTCTGGCTGGAAACATCATACTCCGGTAGGAAAATATGACTTTCCAGATTAAACGTTGGGTTCATTTCCAGGACTGCGCCAAAGAACAAGCGGTCACGAATCAATTGCGTCAGCAATCCGAATGTTGCGCCGGATTGCACGTTGCGTTCGTCCAACGTGGTGATCGAATATGTTGTCGCGGCGGTATTTTCTGCCGGTGGGCCGCCATTTTCCACGCCGGGGTCCAAAAAAGCCTGTTCATCGAGTCTAAAGTTGAGCACCGAAGCCTTAATTGTAAAGCCAATACTCAATCTGCGATGTAGCTGAATTGCCATGGAAACGGCATCATTTACCATTTCAAGATCGAGGTCAACGCGCTTGCCCGGGAAATTGCCAAGCCCACCCATCACCTGCCGCAAACTGAGATTGCCATCGGTGGTCAGGAACTGACTGGTCTCGAAATTGAAGCGGGAATCGAACGCGAGGGCGCGAAATGCGGCAAATGTGACGTTCCTCAGCGGCACGAAAATCCCCACCATAGTCTGGTTGAAATTAATGGTCTGAAAATTCGTGCGCAGATTGGGTTCCGAGGGCGAACCCTGCGGCTCGGAGAAGTCACTGCGAATGTGGCGCTGATTCAGCGTTGCACCGGCGCTCTTCAAATATGTAAGGCCGGCAGGGTTGATCGGACCGGCTGACTCATCCTGGGCGGCGCCAATGAATGCGCCGCCCAGAGCTGCCGGTCGCGCGCCGGGATGAATGAAATCGATGCGAAGATAATTCAAATTGATTGGTGCGACGGGTGGTCGTTGAACTTGCGGGAAGCCTTCGGTACTCAAAAAAACAAGGACCGCCATGAGAAGGCTTAGAGCTGCCGCCTTACTTCTCATTCTCTTACTCCGGACTGTATAATCGCATACTCTGAAAAACAAAGGTAAAATGAACACATTATAAAGTCAAGAGGCAAACGGGCAGGCGGGAACATTCGACAAAGTCAGGCGTACATCGCCTAAACCGATCATCTTAATACCCAATTCCACATGAACGATATGCTGAGAATCGGCGTTGTCTCAGACAATCACGGCTTTATCATGCCACCCGTCTTTACTGTACTGGACGGCGTGGATGAAATCTTACATGCCGGCGATATCGGCAGCCCGGATGTCATCACCAGTCTGGAAGCGATTGCACCGGTGCGTGCGGTGTATGGCAATATCGATACCTTTCCCATCGTGGAACGTTATCCGGAAATCCTCCCTGTTGAAATTGGCGGCATACACATCTGCGTGGTGCATGAGTTTCGTGGTTTGCAGGACCCGCGCGTGCAGGAGGCATTGCGAGCTTTAGATGGCAAGTTGGATGTTATCATTTACGGCCACACTCACCAGGCCAGTTTGGAAAGGGATAACGGCATCTATCTTTTCAATCCGGGTGCAGCCGGCAAGCGCCGTTTTTCCCTCAGACCCGCAGTGGGCCGCATTACCATTCAGGAAGACGGCCGCTTTACACCTGAGATCATTTATCTCGATGCAGCATGAAAAAGAAAGTACGCTGCGTGCGTTTTGCTTGATTTTGTGCCTGTAGTTCACGTAGATTGACCAAATCATCAACACTTCAGTTTACGAGGCTTACATTGTTATGCGGTAGTTTAATTAGTGTCCACGCGGAAACTCGATAAAGTTGTCATTCCGGCGTGTTGTAAGCCGGAATCCATGTGCTGCCACGTAAAAGCTTCCAGCTTGCAACATGCGGGAATGACGGGAAAAGGCGAGTTTCCGGATGGACACGAATTAGTCAGTTCGAATCTGGCAAAAGGCGCATATCAAATGCCTGTGATCGTACACTCTAACCGAGCTTAGCACGCCGATGATGTCAAGCAATTGGAATGAACTGAATATCAAATTTGCACGACTTTACAGACAGGGGGAATATGTTGAAGCTGAAAAAATGGTGGAAGAGCTGATCAAGACAGCCGAGGCAACGTTCGAGGATGAACATCCGGAGCTGGCAACCTCATTGAACAATGTGGCTGAGCTCTACAAGGCGCGCGGTAATTATCAGAAGGCTGAGCTCTTTCACAAAAAAGCGCTCGCCATTCGTGAGAAAATGCTGGAGGCGAATCATCCTGATATTGCCGCTTCGCTCAATAACATGGCTGTGCTCTACAAAGACCAGGGTGACTACGAAAAGGCTGAAGCCATGCACAAACGCGCCCTGGCGATCAAAGAAAAGGCTTTTGGCCCGGACCATCCGGAAGTCGCAACCTCGCTCAACAACCTGGCAGTGATGTATAAAACTCAGGGCAACTATACACAAGCCGAGCGGCTCTACAACCGCTCTCTTTCCATCCGTGAAAAAACCCTGGGTTCCCAGCATCCGGATGTCGCGACCTCGTTGAATAATCTCGCCGTGCTGTACGAAAGCAACGGCAGAAGTGCACAGGCAGAATCTCTGTACAAGCGAGCCCTTGCCATCATTCAAAAAGAATTTGGCCCGGACCACCCTGATGTTGCTATAGCCAAAAATAATCTGGCTTCGTTGCTGAAAACACTGGGAAAATATGAAGAAGCGGAGCCGCTCTATAAACAGGCGCTCGCAACCAAGGAGAATATCTTCGGTGCCCAGAGTCTGCAAGTGGCGGCTTTACTGGCGAGCCTGGCTGAACTCTACAAGGCTCAGGGAAATACAAACGCGGCCGAGCCTCTGCTCAAGCGCGCCCTGGCTATCAATGAAAAAATTCTGGGTAAGGAAGACCCGGAAGTCGCCATATTGTTGAATCACCTGGCTTCGTTATACAAAGCGCAGGGCAAGCACAAGGCGGCCGAGGGTCTGTACCGGCAGGCATTGACCATAACGGAAAAGAATCTCGGACCGGAACATCCGAATGTAGCTCTGGCGCTCAACAGCCTTGCGGTTCTATATGATTTGCAAAGCCGGTATGCGGAAGCGGAATCACTTTACCGGCGCTCACTCGGCATCATCGAAAAGACTTACGGGCCGCACCATCCGAATGTAGCATCTGTGCTTTACAATCTCGCCGGTCTGTGCCGTACGCGTGGCAATTTCTCCGATGCGGTCACGTTTTACAAGCGCGCGCTTGATATTCGCGAACAGGCTTTTGGTTCGGCGCACAACAGTGTTATCGCTATTCTGAAGATTCTGGGACGGCTGTACAAATCTCTCGGGCAAGAAAACGAGGGTGAAAAATATCTCGACCGCGTCCGCACTATTCGGGCCAGAATGAACGCCTGAATCTTGCAGGCTATACGGCCTCGCCGGCGTTGTAAACCGGCTGTCCGGACTGTGCATAAAGCTGCAGGACCTCGCACGCCTCATCGCGCAGCACATCCTGTATTACCTCGATATCAGGCAGTCCCTCCCGATGCCGCAGCAGGTCCGCCCAGTTTTCGGGAAGCGGCCCTTCTTTAAAACCGACGATCTTCTCTATATCTTCACCGCGCGCGGCGCACACAAGACGGGTCACGCCGCTCCACCAGGTCACGCCAAAACACATAATGCAGGGTTGACCGCTGGTAAACAGCTCGTATTTCTTGTCTGGCTCACTGGCAAGATCATGTGTTGCCAGTTTACGTTGCGCCCACATGGTCGCCAGCGTTTCCGCATGTGCAATTGACAGGCCATCTGCCACCACGTTGTTGACGGCAAAAGCGATGAGCTCATTGCTGTTCGCTTCAAAAATGGCAGCGCCAAACGGACCGCCGGTTTTCTCTTCAACGTTGCGCCTTGCCAAATCGATGACAAAACGCATCTTAGCCGCCTGACCCGATAGCGTAACACTTTCCATCTCCTGCGCTATCTCAGAAAGCCAGGCTGGCACATATACTTCAAGTGAGGTGTTTTCCGGTATTTTCATGGCACCCAAAATAGCGTGCCGCCTGGCAAAATGCAAGCGGTTTTTAAAAACACGATGCTGGCCACAGAGGCAGGAATAACCCGCAAGATTCTCATGTTACCCTTTGGTTGAGCCTGCCCGCCAACTGATTGGATAAGCGATCTTATGTCGATTTCGAATCTCTGCACAAGAACGGGCCCCCACTTTTCTGGGCGACTTTGTTCCGCAAGAAAAACTTCTATGTTCAAATCATTTGCTGCCTGTGGCATAGTGTTATGCTTTGTCAGTTCCCTGCACGCAGGCGCGTGGCCGCAGCCCAAACATGGACTTTATGTCAAACTCTCCAGCAGCTACCTCGCAACCACCAAGGAATTTAACCACGAAGGGGATAAACTCGACATTTTTCAGGAGCGCATCATTTACCGCGACACCTCGTTTCGCGATTTCAGCGTTTCCGCATATTTTGAATATGGGTTGTTCAACAGACTCACAATTGTGGGTACCTTGCCGTTCAAAGTGCTCAGGTCGAAACGCACGGAGCTGATTGGAGGGGGCACGCTGGCGCGCATTGCAACGCTCTATACCACCGGTTTCTCCGATTTAAGTCTGCTGGGGCGCTACGCGCTTTGGCAGGGCTCATTTGCGCTATCATTCCAGGGCGGCGTAAAGCTGCCGTTGGGCTATGAAGAAAAGCCGGCGGATGATGGCGCGCCGCTGGGCACCGGTGATATCGACCTGGAAGGGCACCTGCTGCTGGGCAAAAGCCTTCACCCGCTGCCTGCCTATCTGACCGGCAGCATTGGCTACCGCCATCGCACGGATGAGCTGCATGATCAGATTCTGCTCAACGCCGAAGCCGGCTACACAGCCGGTAAGTTCTTGTTCAAAGTCACCTTTGATGGTCTGATGAGCACCATCACACCGCCGGACATCGTGGGCCAGCCCGTGATGTCGCCGCTGCCGGGAGGGGGCGGCGCGCTACCCAACATTATTGTCGGCGATCAGGATATCTTCAAGATCAGTCCTTCGATTATCTATAATTTCACGGAAGATTGGGGGGTTCAGGGAGAGGTGCTACACATTTTTGCAGGCAAGAATACGGTGGCAGGAACGATTTATTCCTTCGGCATCATCTTGCAGAAGTGACAGAAAGATGTCGAATATCGAAACAAATTCGAAACGCAAAATTCACACACCGACCCTACCCTCTAAAAGTCAGAATTTCGATTTCGCGCGTAGAATGCCGGTTTAGGAATAATCCAGGTTAGCAAAATTTCGCTGTAGTATTAGCAGATTAGCGCCAATCCTCACGGCGCCTGCAGAACTTTGGTTTCGGGATGGATTTGCTGCCAGTTGAACCAGCGCAACAGGAGCGATTCGAATTCTACTAACTTGCGATCCGCAAACTCACCGGCAATGCATGTGAGGCCGTCGTCGCCTTCAAGGTGGTACCAGAGACTCTCTGTTTCGCGGTCATACAACACAAACGTATCACGATATGTCCACCCGCTCGAAACCAGGGACAGCACCTGGCCGTCCAATACCCGGCTGTACACGGCAGCCAAACGCACGAGTGGTCAGTAGGCCACCGCCACATGGACCTGGCCAAAGTTTTCATTGACGACCTCGTGCTTGCTCATAATGCTGAGGGGATAGGCCCGCACATGACCATTCATGGCGACGCCCATCACCAGCGGTGTGCTGTCAACGGCTCCCTCATCAAAGCCGGGGTA
>CAZVSL010000042.1:14725-18137 GCA_964629935.1 uncultured Calditrichaceae bacterium
GTCCTGCGGGCATAGAAATAGCGGCTCATCGATGGGCTTGATGGCGTGCGGCCCGAGCCCGAACTGAAAACCATCCGGCTCGAAGCCATATTGCTCGACAGCATGCGTTACATTCCACCATTTGCCGGTTCGGTCCACGATAAAAATTGTATCATCCACGACGCGCACGAAACCTTTGTTGCCTGGCTCCGGATCGTCAGGCGGGTCATCGATCGGATCGTCTTCGGTTTCTTCCGGCGGCGCCAGGTCGACCAGAATCACGGAGTCTTCGCAGGCCACAAAGGCGCAGGCAAGAATGAGCAGGAGCAATGAGATTGGTTTCATGTGCGGTTAACGATAGCGCTATCTTCGAAATGAGTTGACATTCAGGAATTTCGAATCCGGATGCATCTGTCTCCACAGATTCCAGCGCGCGACCGTGGATGGGAATTCTTCCAGCTTGCGGTCGGCGAAATGGCCGCTGATGCAGGTCAGGCCATCGGTGCCTTCCAGGTGGTACCAGATGCTTTCGGTTTGATGGTCATAAAGTACAAACGTGTTACGGTAAGTCCAGCCACTGGCGGAAATCGTCAGGACTTGATCGTCAATTTCGCGGCTGTACACGGCAGCCAATCCCACCAGCGGTCAGTAGGCGACGGCAACATGGGCTTCGCCAAAGCGCTCGATGGCTACTTCATGGTAGCTCATAACATCGAGCGGATAAGCGCGCGTCTCACCATTCAGGCTGGTACCCATTATGCGGGTAACAGCATTGTCGGCGGGATAACCATCTTCACCGGGACAGATCATACTCGCACCGATAATGGGTCGAATCGCGTTTGGGCCGAGGCCAAATTGGAAGCCGTCGGGCTCGAAGCCATATTCCTTGACGGCGTGTGTGATGTCCCAGCGCTTACCTGTTCGGTCAGTTATAAAAATAGGCTGATTCTCCGGCGGCTCATCATCGTCGTCGCCAGTATCATCATCACCGATATCATCGACCGGGTCGTCCGCAACCTCACCCGGCTCGGTCAAATCAACAAGCACGACCGAGTCTTCACAAGAAACGCTACAACAAACAAGACTAAGCGACAACAATAAGCCCGTGGCTTTCTGCATACTTATCACGGAATCTACCATCCTTTGTAATTGGGAGGGACAGGATATCATTTTCTACACTTTACAATATTGTTAGAACAAGGAGAATCAGCCAGTTATTCCGCACACGGAAGTGAGTGAGAAGGCGCCCAAAATAAGTTCATGGATACCATGTGCCGGTAGCCGTTGTTAACCTGCGCACGGCCAGGGCATGGTTACGGAACAATATTTCGGTTTACTTTTAAATCTTTTATGATAAATTTATTGAATTTCCCAAATAAATCAATATAACCCCTACTTAAGGAGACACTTAATGAAGCGAATCGTGACAAGCACAGTTGCCCTGGTTTTTGTTGTGTTTTATTCGAACCTGGTTCAGGCTCAAATTGAGATCGGCAGAGATGATTTGCTCGGCCAGATCGGGTCGACGCAGGTTTTTATTGAGGATGAACGCTTTAGCATAGCGGTCGACGTCGGATCGCCCGGCGAAAATCAGGTGTGGGATTTCCGCAGCACCAGCATTGTTGATACGCTGCGCGCACGTCGTGAATTCATCGCGCCGGATGAAACGCCTTCCGCCTCGACTTTCCCGCAAGCGAACCTGGTTGAAAAAATTTCCGGTTTTGATGCTGAGGCCGAGATTTACAATTTCCACCAAATCACAACGGATTACTTCATCAACCTGGGCGACAGCACCAGAATATTTGACCCGGACACGTTTCTGGTATTCTTCCAATCGGATACAGCGGCGCCGTTGCCGATTCGCTTCAACAACACCTGGCTCACAGCCGAACGCGATACAACCGGTTTCTTTCCGCTCTCGGCCAATATCTCAATCGATACAACCATGAACTGGGTCGATGGCTGGGGAACGCTGCGGCTGCCGCTTGGCGATTTCGAGTGTTTGCGCCTGCGGCAGGTTACGAAAGTAATCAATCAGACAATTCTCAGTGGCGACGTGATTTCCACGCAAGTTGATTCCTTCATTCAATATAACTGGCTTGCAAAGAATGCCTTCCAACTGGCCCGGGCACAAAGCCAGAACGGCGACACGGACCCGCAATTCAGTGATGCGCAAGGTTTCGGCATCCTTCTGGAAAGCGACGGCCCCGCCACCAGCGTCCGGACTGCCGGAACACCCGAGAGCTTTCAGTTGCAACAGAATTATCCTAATCCTTTCAACCCGGCCACGACGATCCGATATCGGCTGGAGCAAGCGGACAACGTTGAATTGACCGTATTCAATACACTGGGGCAAACGGTCAGGAACCTATTTACGGGATTCCAGGCTGCCGGTGACCATGCGCTGAACTGGGATGGCAGAGACGCTGCCGGACAGCGGGTTAGCAGCGGCGTGTACTTGTACCGCCTGCAGACCGCAACCGGCGTACAGACCCGAAAGATGATCCTGATGCAGTAAGCCCTTCGAACCTTCTGACCATTCGACCCTTCGACAAGCTCAGAGTGTCCTGAGTCTGTCCAAGGGTGGGTGTCGACGGGTGTTTCCTGAGCCTGTAGAAGAGAAAAGTGTAAGATGATCAAGACCTTTCTACCAATTTTGATTTTCATAACTCTCTCCCTGTTGGTTTACAACTGGATTGCTTCCTTGCCGGATATCGCGACTATTTCTGAGCCAGACATAGAAGTTTCAGTTGCCACGGGAGAGAGGCTGTTCTGGGGCAAGGCAACCTGTCACGTCTGTCACAGAATTGGCGAGAAGGGGTATGCCTTGCGCGGGCCCAATCTTGGCAAGGGCGAGCAAGGCGCTGCTTTGCCGCTGCGGGCGCAGCAAAGAGCTGAGGCTGCCGGACTCCCCGGCGGCCTTGATTATATTGTTCAGAGTATCGCCGAGCCCGGGGCCTACATCGTGCCGGGCTTCAACGATGAGATGCCAAAAGTATATGAGCCGCCTGTGTCGCTGTATCCTTCTGAGATCAAGGCGATCGTTGAGTATCTCTCTGGTCTGGCAGGAGACAGCCTGACTTCTGACATCCGATTGCCGGATAAGCTTTATGAAGCTTACCGCAAGCCCGAGGCCGATGCACTTGTGCTGCGCGGCGACGCAAATGCCGGCCGCAAGCTGTTTTTCGACGCCGCCGGCCCGGCCGCCTGTGCTTCATGTCACATTGCAACGGATGTTGATGGGCAGGTAAAAGGCAACGACAGCGGACCCGATCTGCGCGCCATCGCTACCTTTCGCACGCCCGCGCATTTGTATCAAAAGATCGTCAGACCGGATTCTAACCTTGTGAGCGGCTATCAGGAAGTGTTGGTGCAAACCCTGGACGGTCGTTTCATCATCGGAACCATCAAGGCCGGAGGGCAGGACACATTA
>CAZVSL010000042.1:18147-21270 GCA_964629935.1 uncultured Calditrichaceae bacterium
TGCAGGATCGCATGCAGCGTACAATAGCAGTCGCGCGCGCTCAGATCGTGCGCATGGCGCCGCAGAAGAATTCGAGCATGCCCGGCAACTATCGTGATCTGCTGACCGAGCAGCAATTGCAGGATTTGGTTGCTTTTCTTGCGACACAGAAGGGCGGAGGTGAACGGAGGGCGCATAATTAACCGCTGCTTGCTGTCGAGTTATAGCCACCTAATTTAATTACTTATTTCTAAATAAAATAATTAACGTATTTTTATCTGTAGCGACAAATCTGTTATCAATTCAAGTAGTAGTTGCTCTCTTTCTCGTGCGGGTAGTTGTTGGAGTTTTTCACCCCAGTCAAAGGCCTCAAAAAGTCTTTGTCCATCTTGGTGTCCCTGCCTAGTCGTTACTTCTTTCAAATATCTACGCGGAATTCCATAGCTTTCCAGTATGCTTTTTAGTCCCGAGCGCGCTCCCTTTACCTCACCTCCTCTTGAAATTACATTTCTTCTCATGACGGGGCACTGTTTTCGAAGGTGGTCAATGACAACAATGCCAACAGCTATTGTGTTTCTGGAAACCTTCCCGCCGCGAGTACATGATAATATCCAATCAGTAAGAATTCGTTTGGCTTCATGCTTAATCTTGATCTTGCGAGAATCTGTCATAAGATTGTTCTTTTGTTAATGCCCCTAATATTCTCTCTCTGATAGTCGCTCTTTGGCGTGGACTCACAATCTCATGCTCCCAGATTCTTATTATTTTCCACCCATCATCAATGAGTTCTTGGTTATTTGTTTTCCCGCGCCTGATGTTACGGTCGATTTTCCTTATCCAATACTCGCGATTTGTTTCTGGCAGTTTTCGTTGACAATGAGGACAGCCATGCCAAAAACAGCCATCAACAAAGATAGCTATTTGCTTGTCAACGAAAACAACGTCTGGTTTCCCAACGATATCTTCAACATTTTTTTTCCATCCTCTGATTTGCATACCAGCGAGCATTGAAAACAATTGCCTTTCAGGCTTGGTGCCCTTTCCCTTTACTGCTCTCATCGTTTTTTGCCGATCCGCAGGCTTTAGATTGTCAACCATCGGACCTCACACAGTCAAACTCTCGTGGCATATATTGGTTGGCCAAGGGGGTTAAAGCATTTTTTGCGATCCATTCTATAGCTGGCACACAAACCGCGTCCCCAAATCCGGTCAATGCCTGTACACCATTGACCGTTATACTGAAGTCATCTGGAACGCCTTGTAGACGTGCATACTCTCGTGGGGTCATTGCTCGCATTTGAATCATGCCCTTCCCTGCCTTTATTATGAACTGTTTACCGCTTCCACCAATTGCAGTACGAAGGCAGCCGGATATGTCATCATTTCTGACCTCAGCTCTTTGTTGGCCTTTGCGTATTCTACGGAAGAACGTTCTATAAGAGAATTCCTCCTTTTTAAGAATCTGAAGAACTCTTTGGTAATGGGTTTGATCCATCATTTGAAGATGACGATTCACTTCCTCACTGCTCCACCATCTGTCATCAGAGTCAGGCATCTCCTCAACGATTTCAGATAAACCACCCGTGTTGAGATTGGGAGGGTTAGGAAGATCGTTGTAAAACCATCGCAAATCGATGTTGGCGAGAATGCTGGCCTTTAGACGCTGAGATAAAAGAGATCGCGGTCGGTTAACTATTCGATGCCAATCTTCATTAACATCAAATTTAGCTCCAATCAAAAAGACTCTTACTCGACTTTGTGGTCGAAATCTCAGAGCGTCAAGAATAAATACATCACATGCATAGCCAAGAGTTTCAACGCTTCTATTGTAACGCGGAAATCAGCGCCTCCATTTGAGTGCAGCCACCCTGGTACATTTTCGACTAGTAACAATGGAGGAGAAAGATCGCCCTGAGCCTTCAGTATGTTAATGAATCCCCAGAATGCACTAGAATGCTTGCCGCTAATGCCTCCCATATTTCCTGCAAGGGATAGATCAATACAGGGGAAAGAACAAGTTGCCAATAGTGTTGAAGGTACTATCTCTGGATTAATATCAAAGATACTTCCAACAACGTAGTGGTTTTCAGCATCAGGGAAAAAAGTTCTATACATTGCGAATTTCTTTGCGGATATGTCATTGGCCCAGGCTACTCTCCAACCACCATTCTGCAATCCCATCCTCATCAGACCAATGCCGGCAAAATATTCGGCTACTGTGAAAAGTGGACTTTCCATAGTGCTAAGTGTAGCCAAATTTGGTTAAAACAGCAAGTATGAATTTCAAGATATTACCGTACCCACATGAAACAGCTCTAAGACCAACCTTCGCCATTACAGGTAACTCGCCGCCACTCAGATTAAAATCCCGTTCGTCACCCATCACGCATCCACAAGTAGCTTAACGGCAAAGCCGATCACCGCAGCCATCACGATCCAGCGTACAAATCGGTGGCCCTTTTCCACCACAACCCGCGTCGCCAGCCAACCGCCGATGCCGTTGCCGACTGCCAGGACCGAGCCCAACAAGTAATCGACCTCACCGTTGTATATGAAAATCCCCAGAGCAAACGGCGTAAACACAAGCACAACCAGCACTTTGAGTGCGTTGGTTTTCACCAGATCATATCCCACCAGAGTCAGCGCGGCAATAATCAAAAAACCGATGCCGCCCTGAATGAAGCCGCCGTAGATGCCGATGGCAAAAAATGCGATGGCCAACACGGTTTTTTTTCTGGCGCTGAATTCCGGGTCTGCAAGCGGCTCACGCCGGCCGGGGCCGAAAAAATTGAGCGCCATCACCGCCACCATGATCACGGCCAGCAGACGCTTGAACAGCATTTCATCGATCTCGAGCGCCAATTGCGCACCCAGAAGTGAGCCGGCCACAGCAGGCAGACAGGCTACCCAGATCACCCCCTTAGGAATTACCTTGAAACGGTGAAAGCGGGCAGCGGCGAAGAGATTCTGAATCAGGATGGCGATGCGATTGCTGCCATTTGCAACGGTTGCCGGCAGGCCGAGAAAGATGAGAAACGGCAGCGTCAGCAATGAGCCGCCGCCGGCCGTGATGTTCAGGAAGCCGGCGACAATGCCCAACAAGGCCAGCAGCAGAAGTTTCAGGAGCTCTTCCGGCACGGCTAC
>CAZVSL010000043.1:0-20727 GCA_964629935.1 uncultured Calditrichaceae bacterium
AGTTGCGGCCCATGGCGCGCGCCACGGACTTGCCCAGCGAAGTCTTGCCAACTCCGGGCGGCCCCACGAAGCAGATGATCGGTCCCTTGATGTTTTTGGAAAGCTTCAGCACGGCGAGGTGCTCTAAAATGCGTTCTTTGGGCTTTTCCAGACCGTGGTGGTCATCGTCCAGGACTTTCGTTGCTGCCGCAATATCGATGTTATCGCGGGTCTTTTTCTGCCACGGCACGGCGATCAGCCAATCGAGATAGTTGCGAATCACGGTGGCCTCGGGGGAGAACGGCGGCGTCTGGCGCAGCTTGTCGAGCTCTTCAAAAGCGCGCTCTTCTGCTTCAGCGGACATCTTGGCTTTTCTGATGCGCTCACTCAGAAAAGCGAACTCGCCGTTCATCTCACCTTCGTCGCCCAGCTCTTCCTGAATCGCACGCATCTGTTCCTGCAAGTAGATGTTGCGTTGCGAGCGGTTAATGCGGCCGCGTACGCGGTCTTCCAGCTCTCGCTCCAGCTCGAGAATCTCCATCTCCGAATCAAGTATCTTGATTAAGTCCATGAGCTGCTTTTCGACAGACCTGAATTCCAGCAGTTTTTGTTTGGTTTGAATATCGCTCTGCAGATGAGCCGAGACCAGGTCCGCGAAGCGCTGCGGCTGATGCGTGCGCTCAATGGTCAGGACGATCTCTTCCGGCATACTGCGGTGCAACATTACGTATTGCTTAAACAGCTCGCTGACGCGCCTGACCTTCGCTTTGATCGACGGGGTGCTGTTTTCCGCTTCGGCGAGCACATCGATCTGTCCCTGGAAATGGTCTTCCATCGACAGGAATCGCTTGATTCGGCCGCGCACCACGCCTTCGACCAGCACCTTCATCAGGCCATTGGGAAGCTTGAGAACCTGAAGAATGCGCGCTACCACACCGACACGATGCAGGTCGTTGGTGTCTGGCTCCTCCACAGCGACATTTCTTTGCGCTGTGAGAAAGACCAGTTTATCCAGAAGCATGGACTGTTCGATGGCCTTCAGGGAGGCTTCCCGACCGATGAGCAGAGGATAAATCATGTAGGGGAATATCACCACTTCTTTGAGTGGCAGGATAGGGAGCCGCGGATTTATCTCGATGACGTTGCCATCACGAATTACTTTATGCATGTTGTTAGTCTCTATAAACTAAAAAATCCCCCACAGATTCTTGCTGAGGAAGATTTCTTAGTGTGTTCTGTGGCAGGTTTACGAGCCAGATTATGCGCTTTTCTTAACTTCTTTATAGGAGTAGATCGGCTCACTTTTCTTCAGGACGTAGTCGCGTGTGATGATACATTGTTTGATATCCTGTCGCGACGGCAGCTCGTACATTATCTCCAACATCACTTCCTCAAAGATCGAGCGCAACGCGCGGGCGCCCGTTCGCCGGGCCTGCGCCTTGCGCACCATTTCTCTCAGCGCCGTGTTTTCAAACTCAAGCTCAACATCATCCATTTCGAACAAGCGTCTGTACTGCTTGGTCAAGGCATTCTTCGGTTGCGTCAGTATCTGCAGCAAAGCTTCCTCGTCAAGCTCCTCCAAGACAGCCAGAACGGGCAGGCGGCCGATGAGCTCCGGGATCAATCCATATTGCAGCAGATCTTCAGGCTCAACATGTTGCAGCAAGTCGGCGCCATCTTTGGCGATAGCACGTCTTGTATCTGAGCCAAAGCCAATGACGCGTTTGCCCAACCTGCGGCTGACGACTTTTTCCAGACCGACGAAAGCACCGCCGCAAATAAACAGAATATTGCGCGTGTTGATATTGATCAAGTTTTGCTCCGGGTGCTTTCTGCCTCCCTTAGGCGGCACAGCGGCGTCTGTCCCTTCCAGAAGCTTCAACAATGCTTGCTGAACCCCCTCGCCGGAGACGTCACGCGTGATGGATGGATTGCCATCTTTGCGCGTTATCTTATCGATTTCGTCAATATAAACAATGCCGCGTTCAGCCTTTTCGACGTCGTAATCTGCAGATTGCAGCAGACGGACGAGTATGTTTTCAACATCTTCGCCGACGTAACCGGCTTCTGTTATGGTGGTGGCGTCTGCGATGGTAAAGGGCACCTGCAGGAACTTTGCAAGCGTTTGCGCCAGCAGTGTCTTGCCTGTTCCCGTGGGCCCAATCAGCAGAATATTGCTCTTGTCCAGCTCCACATCGTCGAACGAGTCGTAAGACTTGATTCGCTTGTAATGATTGTAGACAGCCACGGCAAGGTTCTTCTTGGCATGGTTTTGCCCGATGACGTAGTCGTCCAAAGCAGCCTTGATATCAGCGGGCAACACTTCCTGATTGTCGAGGGCTCTGCCGCGGCGCACATAGTCTTCCTTGATGATATCACTGGCGCTCTTTACGCACTCATTGCAAATATAAACATCCGGCCCGGTGACAATGCATTCGACCCGATTTGAATTCTTGCCGCAAAACGAGCAAACGTACAGACGCTCTTTGTGTTCTCTGTCTCCCAACCTTCTAATACCTCTCTAAACTGCGCTTAAGCTTTTCTCTTTGGTTTTCTTTTTAACAGGCCTTTGCGGTCGACGACGTCGTCGATGATGCCGTATTCCTTGGCCTCCACCGCAGACATGAAATAATTGCGGTCTGTATCCTCGATGATCTTTTCTACGCTTTGGCCTGTATGGTCGGCCAGGATTTCGTTCAATCTTTCACGCGCATATTGGATTTCGCGTGACTGAATTTCTATGTCAGAGGCCTGCCCCTGCGCGCCGCCAAGCGGCTGATGTAACATGATGCGTGCGTGAGGTAAGGCAAACCGTTTCCCTTTTGCGCCGGCCGCCAGCAGCACAGCGCCCATGCTCGAAGCCTGGCCCATACAAAATGTTACCACATCCGGTTTCACGTGCTGCATGGTATCGTAGATTGCCAGCCCGGAAGTGATATATCCGCCAGGGGAATTGATATACACGGAGATGTCTTTATCCGGATCTTCGCTTTCCAAAAAGAGCAATTGCGCAATTGCAAGACTCGCTACAGCATCATCCACACCTGAACCGATAAAGACAATGCGATCCTTGAGCAAGCGGGAAAATATGTCATAGGCGCGCTCGCCTCTGCCCGTCTGCTCGACTACCATTGGTACAAGTCCCATAACCTATACGTCTCTCTGTTTAATCCTGCAAACTATGCATCTCATGAGATGCCCAAATTACATGCTAACTTTCCTGCGTTTTTCCAGGTCCTTGCGCGTGAGCTTGCGGTCCTTGATCTTGGCATGCTGCTTGAGAAAATCGAGGATTTTCTCTTCAAGCACATCGTCTTCAAAACGGGCGCGTGATTGCCGCTGCTTGATGGATTTCCGTACTTCACGCTCGTCGATCTCCCGCTCCTGCGCGATACGCGCTATCGTTCGATCCTTGTCTTCTTGCGTAACTTTGATATCTTCAAGCTCTTGCAACTTGTCCTTGACCAGCTCCCACTTGATATTCCATATAGCGGACGGCCGGAATTGTTCGCGCAAGGTCGCATCATCCATTTGGTGTCTAGTGTCATTGCGGGCGTTTTCCACGATTGTGTCGAGATAGTTGCTGATCATGGATTCCGGCAAATCGAACTGGTTCTTCTTCAGCAACTCGTCGATCAGGCGATGGTGCAAGCCGTTGCGCGCTTCTGCTTCGGCGCGGCGCTCCAACTTCCTGTGAATATCTTCCTTTAGCTCTGCCAATGTTTCGAATTCACCCACATCCTTGGCCAGTTCATCGTCAAGCTCAGGCAATTGCTTGGATTTGATTTCCTTGACCTCGACCTCATAGATATCCACGCCGGCGGGACCACCTTCTTCACCAGTATTCTCCAGCTCTATGCGACGTTTGTCTCCGGTTTTTACACCGAGCAACTGTGGCGTCAATTTATCGCGAGGCTCGTCCGCTCTCAACTCGATAAGCTGATTCTCAAACTTCTTGCCGATGATCGGCAGGCCTGACTCATCTATCATTTGAAAATCGGCAACGATGAAGTGCCCGGCCTCAGCTTCACCTTCGACAGGCTCCATGGTGGCCATACGTTCGCGATATTCTTCCAGCGCCTGTGCCACGTCCTGATCATCGACTTGGTAGATTTCCTTCTCTACGGACAGCCCTTTGTAGGACTTGATCTCAATGTCAGGCACCACCTCGACCACAGCCTTGAAGTGCAGGCCACTTTCCGGATTGTAGTCAACGTCTTCGAGCCGCGCCGGAGCCACAGGACGGAGCCCTTCTTTCCGCCGCACATCCTTGAAAACGCTTTGCACGACATCGTCAATGGTTTCGCTCTTGATAGCATCTCCATAAAGGCGCTTTATCATGCTCAAGGGCACCTTACCCTTGCGGAAACCTTCTAATTTCAACCGTTTTTGATACTTGCGGTAGGCTTGATCGAAGTGTGGGGTTAGCTCTTCTTCAGGGACATCAACTTCAATAATTCGCTCAAAACTGTCGTTTTTGGTAACTTTGGCGTCCAATTGCTTAAGGTCATAGGTTATGTAATCAAGGGATTAAACACACAAAGTGCGAGAGGAGGGACTCGAACCCACACGAGCAAAGCTCACTAGATCCTAAATCTAGCGCGTCTGCCAATTCCGCCACTCTCGCAACGAAGCCGAATATAGAAAATTCCGCTCTTAAAGTCAAGGGTTTACAATGGTGCGGTCGGCAGAATCAAATAATCGACCCGCAACCGGGAGAGGTAGTTCAACGACAAATGTTGCGCCGGAGCCTGGCAGGTCTTCAACAAAGAGTCGCCCCTGGTGGCTTTGAATAATGCCATAACACATGCTCAACCCCAGACCAACGCCCGAACCCACCTCCTTTGTGGTAAAGAATGGTTCGAACAACCTGTTCCGATGTTCAGCACGAATGCCAACGCCATTGTCGCTGACTTCCAGCCGAATGGCATCAGTCCTTGCTTCTGTGCGAACCGTGAGGCGTTTGTCTGTTCTTTGGCTAATTTTGAGTGCATCGTAAGCGTTGGCGAGCAATTTTTTTAACACCTGTGCCAACTGATCTGGGTCGCCCATGATCTTGGGCAGACTGCTATCGAGGTCGCTCACGATTTCAAAGTCATCGGCGCGAAACTGACCAAAATATGAGTCCAGCACTCTGTGCAGCAACGAATTCAAGTCGATGAATTCCTGCTTGCTGCGCTGTTTGCGAGCAAACGTCAGCAAATCCTTGACAATATGCTGGCAGCGCCGGGCCTCTTTTTGGATAACGACAATATCATCTCTGACGTCTGCCTGGAGCTGGCCTTCTAGCAACAGTTGAGAATATCCCAGGATACCGGCGAGCGGATTATTGAGCTCATGCGCCGCGCCCGCGATCATTTGTCCCAGCGCGGATAACTTCTCGGCCTGCACCAGTTGATTTTGCAATTGCATAATGCGGGAGACGTCTTTGATGACCAGCAGGAATTCGTTTTTGCCACGCAAGACAGATTGCGATATCAGGCAGTTGATCACCGTTTCATCTTTACCGACCATTTCCACATTGTAGAGAGCTGGCTTGCCTGCGCGCGAATCATTCAGCGTGCGCAAGAAAGTCTCACGCGACGACGGCGCCAGGCACTCAGCGAAGGGTCTGCCCATCATTGTCTCGCCTCTGCCACAAATCTTGCCGAAGCGATCGTTGTAGAAGCAAATCGCGCCAACATTGTCGAGCGTCACAATCATGTCGAGAGAACTGTGCAGGACATTTTCGAGACGCCGCTTCAGTTCGTGCGTCTCCTGATATAGGTTAGCATTCTTGATCGCTGTGCCGATCTGATTGACTACAGCAGACAACAAATTGACGCGCCTTTCAGAAAAAAAATGCTGCCGCTTGCTCCAGGCGACAAATACACCCAGATGCTGGGACTGGTGCCCAAGCGGTTGCAGCAACAACGCATGAAATCCTTGCGCGGAACTTACGTCGCACAGCGGCGCCATTGCACCTGCTGCAGAATTTTGAGGCGTCGTCAGCTCGTTTGCCAGAAATACCTCAGGCCTTATGTCTATGGCTTGAAGCCGGTGCTGCGCCTGAGCGGGCAATCCTGTGCTGGCGTGCATCGTCATCTCGCCGCTGTCGTGATCCGGCAGGTAAACCGCCACCGCATCCAGAAGCAGGCTCTCCGCCACCTTTTCAGTCGCGATTGAAAGCATCTCTTTGAGCACCAATGTTTGATTGAGTCCGGCGGCAACCATGTTGAGAATTTGCAGCTCGTGATTGCGCTCCCGGATCTCTGCCTCCATCCGGCGCTTTTCCTGCCGGGCCTCGAATCTCTCCAGAACACGTTCAATCACTTTGGTCAGATTCGCCGGATAATCGCCCGACTTCACGACATAGTCGAAAGCGCCGGCCTTCATTGCATCCACAGCCACTTGTTCGTGCCCGTGGCCGGTAACCAGGATGATCGGAATTTCAGCGATACCTTCCTGCTGCAGTCGATTCAGTATCGTCAGGCCATCCTCATCTGGCAGATGGTAGTCCAACAAAACCACATCGAATGGCTCCCGGCGCAATGCCTGAACGCAGCGCTCTGGCGTCTCCAGTGTCTTCACCTTCATCCGTCTTGCTTCAAGGTGAGTGCGTGCAAGCATGGCATGATCGGGATCATCTTCAACGAGGAGGACTTTGATTTCTGCGGTCATAGTTTGCTGTGCTATCTCAGGCCAGGTTACTGAAAAACAGGATACAACTGTCCCGTTCGATGCAAGATTAGTCGACTAATATAGGGGGAATAGATTAGGAAACAAGTGCTTTCGGGCTTTTTAAGATAATTTAAAATGCTGGGGCAGGTAAAAAAAACCGGGACTTTCCCATAAATCCTTTTATGAGAAAATCCCAGCATCAGAAGAGTCAAGAATAGCAGTCCCTTTCCATACTTAACTCACCTGAGTAGAAAAAGAATCATGGACTTACATCCTTGTAAATCCATTTACTTTAGGTTCAGCAAGTCCTGTGCCAATACTGGCGAGTTTAACTACACCTCTGGTTAATAACGACTTAAACAGACTCTCGTAATTCTCAAACAAGCTGTTTCGTTGTATGTTTTATGTACAATGTCTGAACATGAGACACTTTTGTGTAGAATTATTGCGTGGAATCCACTTTTTTTTGCGACCAATCCTGCGGCTGTTCAACTATTGCGATCTTTTTTGAAAGATTTTACAGGTACAAGTGTCTATAAATATATAAAACACTGAATACATCTAAGATGTGCTTATGTGGTAGGGGCTATTCGCCACGGGAGCTATTGCGCACAAGTTGGCGAAAACATGACAAGCTGCCCGCTTTCCGCGGGCGGCTGCATGAAAATACATCATTACTATTCAAATATTTCCGGTTCCTCTATGAGAGTCCCGACCGGAAGCAAAGCCGCCCGGTTTTATATCGGGCGGCGGCTTTTTGGGGACGGCCCATTCTCGCTGCCGCACTTGAGCCGCGCTGTGTAACTTCGGGGGAATAATCCTATCCTACTTATTCACCCCTATTTTGTGTGAATAATCAAGGCTAGAAGGATATCTTTTCGATGGTCCGGACCAGGGAGTTGGTCACACCACGATAGGCCTTTTGGGGAGGGACAACGACTGCGAGCACGACATCCTGATTGAAGGCGTGAAAAAACCGAAAAACGATCTTGCGATGATTGTATCCTTCAACGATCAGCTCCTTAATATTAGAAATCTTACCCATCACATCCGCCATTTTCTTCACTTCTCTGAGCATGATCGAGAGTTCCGCCAGGCGGTCACTGTCAACGATCTCATCATCATAATAACCAGCCAGGGGCAGGCCTTCATCAGAAAACAGATGCACCATATCATAGTTTCCCCGTTGGGTGATCTTGCGCATCTTTTCTTCAATGAGGGTTTGTGGGGGCAGGTTTTTGGAGATCGCTCTCCTTATCGCTGTATCAAACATAAACTTCCATCTTCTCGATAACCTGTGACATGATATGCTTGAGAGTGGCGATCACCGCCACCCCTTCCGTGGCAACAGCCTCAAAATAGTGCGTGTCAAAAAAATTGAGCTTGGATTGCAGAGAAGCAACCGGTTCGATATCCGGCAAATCCCGTTTGTTATATTGTATGACCCAGGGGAAATTTTGCAAAGAGTACCCCATTTCGATGAGATTCTTTTCGAGGTCGAGCAGTGAGTCCAGATTGTCTCCCATGCGCGCTTTCTGTGAATCGGCGACGAACACGATGCCATCCACGCCTTTGAGAATAATCTTGCGACTGAACCTGTAATAAGATTGGCCCGGCACCGTATACAGGTTGAACCGCGGCTTCATACCTTTAATCCGGCCCAGCTCGAGTTGCATGAAATCGAAATAAAGCGTACGCTCCTCCCTGGTATTCAAAGAAACCAACTCGCTGCGCATTTTGGGATCGAGCTTCTTGTAGACATGCTCCAGATTGGTCGTCTTGCCGCTCAATCCGGGTCCGTAGTAGACGATCTTCAGGTTCAGCTCCTGCAAAGCCTGATTGATGAACATCACACAACCAGTCAGAATTTCAAAGATCGATTCAATTCATCGCTGAGTAAAGTCTTGAACTCGACGTCGAGATATTGTTTGGACTTATCCTCTTCCTCCTTAGCAGACTGCAGAGCTTCTTGCAGCGCTTCGATTGACTTTTTGGTGTAGATTCGAATCATCCCCAGCGCCACTTCGACATCGAAAATGACGAGCAATATGAAATCGAAACCAACGTTAGAAAGGTAGAGGTTTGAATGCTCCCCCTCGTGGAACATATACTTAAACGTACTATTCTCGCCGAGCATCGAAGCCATCTTGGAAGTTGCGGAGAAATTACCGGCCGCCAGAGACGAAATCACCGAAAGCTCCAGCCCCTTGGTGTCGCCGACATGTGTGACAGGATAGCCATTAGACTCACAGAAAATGACACACTCAGAACCCGTGCTGTTTTTCAAGTCCTGAATAATTTGAGTAACCCTATTGTACGTTTCCTCAGAAAGAATCAACTTCTGACTATCCGGACGCTCAAGGTTTTTCATAGAAACCTCCCTGGGCAGCTAATATTCACGATTTCTGCTTGTCAGACAGCAGTAGCATTACTGTCCGACTTCAAGCCTTTCGGCGAGAAAATCCGGCAGATTGGATTCGCGAATCTTGTTCTGGGTCTTCGCGATATCATAGTCAACGCGACACAGCTCGAAAACTTTTTCCGTGGTATCATAGATGCCGAATGATGACCGCGGGTTCAAGTCACGGGGCTGACCAACGCTCCCCACATTTATAATGTATCGCAACTGTTTTTCGATATGTAATGGATTTTCACGGACCACGCGGCAAATATCCAGCTCGTCAAGCGAGATGGTCATCGGAACGTGTGAGTGCCCGATAAAACACACCTGGCTCTTAAATTCGGGGAAATTTTTGACGGCATCGCCGATGGTGATAATGTAGTTCCACTCTTCCGGATCGTGTGGTGTGGAATGAACCACGGTAAAACCATCGATTTCCAATTTGAGCGGCAGACTGAGCAGAAACTCGACGCTTGATTCATCCAGTTGCTGGCGCGTCCATTCGATCGCGGTCCGGGCCCACGGATTGAAATAGGCGACGTCAAGCTTGCCGATGGGTGCGTGATCATGATTGCCGGCCAGAATGAACTCCGCCTTCTCCCGGATCAGTTCCACACACTCGTTCGGATTGGGCCCATAGCCAACCACATCACCCAAACAGATGATAGATTCAATTTCACGACGCTCTATGTCAGCCAAAACACTTTGAAGCGCTTCAAGGTTGCCATGAATGTCGGAAATAATTGCGTATTTCATGCACAAATTATTGGCTTGGATAAAAAAATTTGACCAAATATACGACTTAAAACAGGCGTTTGCAAGCATATTTTACCCACCTCGTCGTCGGGCACCAGAGCGACAGTCAGCATTGAAATAACTGTAAAGCAAACTCACGGATGCGGCGCCAAAAACAAAAGGCTACCCTGCCAACTTTCGCAAGAGTTGCAAAAGAAGAAGGGTAGCCCGGATTGTGACAGCTATATGCTGTTCTGCAGAGCCCTGGTCGAGACCTCTACTCGGAAGGATGCAAGGATAACACTTGTTCGCTCGCATCCACGGTTTTAACCAACTGATATGTGCCCAAACCCCAGTTATCCACAAAAATAAACTTGCGATTCAGATTGCTGTAGTTCCAGATTTCGTAGTCTTTGGAATTGGTAGAGGAGGTCAAATGGTCGATTTTGTCCGGCGGCCCGTTCATGATATAGGTCTTGCCCTGGTCCGTTTCCCATCCTTCCGTGGTGATGTCGTCAAAGTGATAATTTGCATAATAAAGCCGGCGCATATATTCTTGCTTTAGCTCATTTCTCTCTGTTTCCCGTATCGGATCCCGGGCTTGCCAAAAACGTTGCAGGCCGTCTGTACGTTCTTCTTTCGCTAGAGAGGCAAGGTATTCAAGCTCATAGTCTGTGGCCAGGTACGCCAACTGGCGCAGCATCTTTTCATATTCGTCATCTGAAAATGCAGAAGGGTACTTGATGACGTGAAAGCTCGCCACTTTGTAGCGCGATTCGAAACTATCCAGGTCCTGAACTTCCATCACGAGTCGATACTGGCCTGAATTCAGATCATCCACCGGAATGCCGACCCCAAACGCACCCGTGTCCCCCGGTTTCATAAACTTGTATTTTATGCGCTTGACCTCTTTACCAAAGCGGTCGATGATGCGATAAGTTGCCAAAAATGAATTGGCCACATTTTCCTTGGCCTGACTGAGATTGTAGACTTCGGTATACGCAAACAGTTTCTTCTTTTCCATGCCAAAGACGCGCGGCGGGTTTGGAACAATCTTGTTGTTGTTCTTGACCAGAACAGACTCTTCGCTTGATTGAGTTATGTTGGCGGCGACCTGAATATCACTCACGTGCAGACCCGGCGTCTGATAGTCGGGAATGCTCAGGTCTTTGTTGAATTGCACGCCCCACTTTGTGTGCCGGTCAGCAAGTATGATTCGTGCAACATAGTCACCGGGCACCACTGAGAAAGCGAACCGAATGAGATGAGTGGCAGGGATGTATGAGTCTCCGTCATCGTAGCTGACTTTGACAGAATCGGAAATGCTCAGGGTATCAGCCACGTTGGCAGTGCTGTCCATAAGCTCGATGGACAGGGAGTACCTGGCTATCACACCGTCATCTGCATTGACAAAATGAAGGTTCTCTGTCGGAATCTGACAAAACACCTCAAGAAAGGTCTGATTGGCATCAGATGTCTTAAACGTCAGGAACTCGAAAAAATAGCTATTGGAGCGAATGTCCTCTGCGGTACGTGCAAAAACGGTGCTGGTGAAGGCTATAAAGAAAACAAAGGAAAATATCCGCCATCCCTGCGAATTGCTCATTGGTAACACTCCTTGTGATACAATTTAAACGGTCAATACGAAACTGTTGCTAAACTAGTCACAAAGGACATGCAACATGCATTCCAACAACGTCCAAACTGTACTTACATTTTCATAATTGTATAACCCTGTGACTATAATGACACTTACTCATATCAACGCAAAACAGGGGCGGCAACATTGAACGAGAAAGGCAAGCCGGGTCGGTATAAACTGCCAGGCATCAGGAAACTTTTTCCGGTTCCGGGGCGCTGATGCCATTTTTTTCCGTATGGGATACGGAGTCGGCAAGCCGTACCGTCCTGATTTTTTTCTGCGGTCGATTGTCCATTAGTTTGATCTCCATCAGCAAGGGCAACATGATATGTATATCCAGGCCCTGGCCGAGTTTGCCCTTTAGCCAAATATTGCCGCCGGCGCGCCTGATATAATCCCGACAAGAAGCAGCCCGCAGTACAGGGCCGCTAGGCACATCTGAGTTCAATGATTTGCCTATCTGCTCGAACCGGTCTGCTATCGCGTGCAACATGTCTTCCGATATGCCGCGCCCGCAAACCCGGATACTGATGCGGACATAGTCTGTGGTGTCGGTATACCGGTTGCCCTGGATACGCTTTTGCCTGACCCTGACTTCGCCGCCTTTGCCGGCAAGGTTGGCCGCATCCTGCAAGAGGCTTTGCAGACAGGCGCGCAACTCAGTCTTGCTGGTAAGTACATAGTATATTGAACGGCAGGTGTGGTAGCGAATGCTTGTGTCCTGGCGTTCATATACTGAAGCCATGTCATTAATGGCCGATACAATGAATTGATTCAATCGAATTCTGGAGCACGGACTCATTGTTAGATCGTCTTTCATGGGATTATTGCTTAGGTTACCGGGTTAAGAAATGAACTTATCAAAAGTATCGGAATGACACGGTGAGTCTTAAGGTTAAAATATTTTGTTGTTTGACATTTCATCTAAATTCGATAACATTTGTGCAATATGCGATTACTAGAGTCAAAAAATGTTCGGCTGCAATTACTGATTAGTCTGGCGTTTGCCTCTGAGCTTCTCTATCTGCTCATAGCCTCGGTCGCCGATCTGCGCGACCATCTCCTGCTGTTTCTGTTAAGCTATGGCGCCATTTTCATACTTTATTGGTTGGCTTGCTCTCTGTTTTTCCTGAACGGCGCAGAACCGACAGCCCGGCCCCATATCGCGCAACTGCTGCTGAGAAACCGCATACAGTTTGCCTGGCTGAGCGACTTTTTAAGCAGACAGAGAAGGCCCGAAAACCTGCAAACTAAAGAGCTGCTGACAATTGGCATCGTCTTTGGGATATTTTTCAGATTAACGCTGCTGTTCACCGCGCCAAGCCTTTCGGATGACATCTACCGTTACGTCTGGGACGGCAAAGTCGCGGCTCACGGCATCAATCCATATCAGTATCCACCTGAGGCCGTGGAGTTAGATTCGCTGCGCGATGCCATAATCTATCCGAAGATCAACCACAAAGAGATCCCGACAGTCTATCCGCCGGTCACGCAACTGGTGTTCCGGGGACTTTTTGCGCTTGACGGCTCAGCGCTCATGTTCAAGCTGGGCTTTATCGCATTCGACCTGCTCACCGTTCTCATTTTATTTTTCATCTTGAAGTCTCTAAATATCAGCCCGACCCGGCTGCTCATCTATGTCTGGAATCCACTGGTCATCGTGGAAATTGCTGGCAGCGGGCACGCAGATATCGTCGGCGTTTTCTTTATGATGGTAACGTCGCTTCTCATCGTGCAGCGTAAAATAATCTCCGGTACATTTTTTCTTGTGCTCTCTTTCCTGACCAAGCTGGTCTCCATCGTCCTGCTGCCGGTGGTGATGTTTTTGAAACGAGAGAGCAAGCTCGTGGTACCGATCTTGTTCACTATTTTGGTTGCGCTGCTGTATTTGCCTTACGCAGATGTGGGGGACAAGCTCTTTTCCGGACTGGCGGTCTATACTGCAAAATGGCAGAACAACAGCTCGGTATTTGCGCTGCTCACGCACGGAATCCAATCGATCCTGCCCGAGCAATGGATCATAAGATTCATGCTCGTACCGAAGAATCTCACCCCGACACCTGAGACCATCGACACAATGGGATTAGATTTGGCTTTGCTGCTGTCGAAGATTATCGTGGTGGTGATGTTTGGCAGTTTGCTGCTCTATTTTCTGCTCAGATTAAGAAAAGATGTGCGGCGGGAGGGTCAGGTGTGGTTTTTTAAACTGGCGCTGATACTGTTCGGTGGGGTCATGATTCTCAATCCAACCGTGCATCCGTGGTATCTGTGCTGGTTGGCGCCGTTGCTGGCGATCGTCCCGAATCGCGCCTTTCTTTTGTTCACGGGGCTGGTCATGCTGTCCTATTGGACCCTGAACGATTATGCCAGCACTGGAATCTGGCGGGAATCAGTGTGGATCAAGTATATCGAGTATGTGCCGTTTTATGTTTTGCTCATCCTGGACAGTGTGCGACACAAATTGCGGGTTCGGACGCAACCGATCGGAAAGGTAGAATCGGAAGCGATGGTTTAGGAGATCGCCGTAGAGCCTGACGGGAATATAAGAAAACAACGTTGAATCCTGTATGCTTCATTTGTTCTGCAGCGCCCTAATATTGCCAAAAACGCTTTGAGAGAGCTTTATAGCAAAATCGGACATGGAATCTAAACCACCTACCTTATCGTTATAATCTACTCGATTTCTGTCTATTCTCAGTCTCTCCAAATCCGCTGCTACGCTCAGTTCTCTTTCATTAATGGAATTCTCAAAGATTTCTCGAACGATTCTGTGAGCTGCTGGAGTGGAAGGGATTACCTCTTTCCTGAAGTCCCGCAAAAAGTTCCTTGCGCCGCAGAAGGCAGCATAGTAGGAACGGCTTATTGCCGACCGGAATCTAGCCTCACTCAAGGATAGGGATGAACTTACAGATTCCTTTCTCAGTTCTTCAGCTAAATATAAGTACTGTATCCAATCGAAGCTCATTCAAATTCAACCGTAACAGTCATCAATCCTTTGGTTTGCTTCTTAGCTTCGAGCCACCACTTTTGGTCAAATGCTTTGAGCCGTCTGAACGCTTCATCTACATCAATATTCACCAATATTGATACAACTAACTGAAAATGGTTTGAAATTTCAGGATCAGAAACAACGCTTAGAAGTTTTTGACTGTATGTAAAGAAGTAATTGGCATAAACATGAGCTTCGAATAGAACAGGAGCCAGGAAAGGACTTTCATCAAGAAACCATTGTATGTCATCTCTAATTCGAAAAACATATACCTCTTCCAATAGTGCGACTACTTCATCTGAGACACTAACTGTTGCTGAATCATAGGGGTGCTCCCGAACACCGTTTATTTCTGGTCCGACTACTATTGACATTTATGTTTTCTCCGGCTTGAATCTTTTTCTCAGTTTTTCGCTAATGCATGCTTCGAAAGTACCATATACACGTGTATGCGCTAATTCCACCCAACTAAAGACATCATCCAGAGCCACTTCTCCTGGACTTTGTAAGGAATAGTCAAAATCAAGGACAATCACAATATTGCGTCCTTCTCTTTCCCTTTCATTCTTGACAAGTATCTTTAGGTTATCACGCATGCTTTCAAAAACTTGTTCAACACTCAAGCTGAAAGAAGAATAATCTTGATTCATATTCTGTCCCAGGTGCGGCCGAAACTCGAGGTAATCTTCTAAGTCAATTTTCCTCTTGTGACCACTTTTTTTCTGATCAAATACAATCTTATTTATATATCTCAAACCAATTCTATTGAGACCCTTTGGATTCGTGATTTCACGATATGCCCTGAAACCGGCTTTGATTGAAGGCAAAAAATCTCTCCATGAAGAGTACGGTTCGAGAACATGTGCAGAAAGCACATGTGGACTTACGGCCAAGAAGATTCTCTCGTTATCTTGCAAAAACCTGATTTGATCAATTGTCGTGACCTCGGGAGAAAAACTATCCTCGGTTGTCAGCAAATTCACACCAATTCGCTTTATTTGCTTTCTTTTTGGAAACTGTTCTTTCACTCTTTCATAAATCAACCCCGGGATTGCCATATCCCAGGTGGCGCCTGAATCAAATCTGAATTCACACACAGCCTCTGCAATCGGTGAGTTTTTATACTTATTCTTCATTTGGAGATTTCTTAAGAGTCTTAGACTAAAGGTCGTATCAATCCAAATGTCCAGCCAATTCACTGCATTGGTTGAGCGAAGTTTTCTTACACTTGGAATATCTCAAATATCTACGAATTTGTCAAGTGCCGGAAAACTCAGCATGGTCTCTCCAATCAGCCGGGCTCGCGGCTCAAATCAAGATCCCGGCTATGGTCGCTGTCAGCCAGGAAGCCAGTGCGCCGCCAAACATAGCTTTGACGCCTACCTTGGCCAGGTCATGTTTTCTTTCCGGTGCAATGCCGCCGATTCCGCCAATCTGAATGGCGATGGAACTGAAGTTTGCGAACCCGCACAGGGCGTAAGTGCCAATGGTAAAAGAGCGCGCCGACAGGGTCTCCTGCCACAATCCGAGCTGCACAAAGGCAACGAACTCATTCAGCGCAACCTTGGTACCAAGCAGATAGCCGAACTTGAGTACATCTGCCGTTTCTATGCCCATCACCAACGCGATCGGTGCAAAGGCAAACCCAAGGAGCTTTTTCAGGCTCAGGTCTTCGAAGCCAAATAGCAGACCGACCTTTAAGAAACCATAATCCAGGAGATGGATGAGCGCATAGAAAGCCAGCAGCATCGCGCCGACGTTCAGTGCCAGCTTCAGCCCCTCTGCGGCGCCATTGGCTGCTGCATCTACGACGTTGACCGAGGTTTTCTCGATGTTGATTTTGGCGCCATCCTGGGTATCGCTAATTTCTGTTTCCGGAAAGATGAGCTTTGCCATAACCATTGCTGCAGGTGCAGACATGACGCTGGCGGCCATGAGATGGCCGGCATCAGCACCGAATCGCACGTAAGCTGCCATAACCCCGCCGGCAATGGTGGCGAACCCTCCGGTCATGATCGCCGTAAGCTCGGACATGGTCATCTTGGGAACGAACGGCCGGACCACCAACGGCGCCTCCGTCTGCCCGACAAATATGTTGGATGCCACGGACAGGCTTTCGGCGCCACTGGTTCGCATGGTCTTGGCCATCACCCAGGCCATGCCCTTCACGATTCTCTGCATCACGCCGAGATGATAGAGAATGCCCATGAGAGAGGCAAAGAAGATAATCGTGGGCAGCACATGAATCGCAAACGTCAGGCCGATATCAACAAATTGCTGTTGATTGGGATCCCAGAGCTGGTAAGGCCCGGGCATATTCAAGCCTTCAACGATGCTCTCCTCAGCGAGATAAAGATTGCCGAACAGAAAATGGGCGCCTCTATCCGTAAAACTCAGAAGTTTGGTTATCGCTAATTTAGCGTACTCGAATACCGCTTGTCCCGGTGTTGTTTTCAGGATAATCACGGCGAAGGTAAGTTGCAGAAGAATACCCCACATTACCACACGGTAGTTTATCGCGCGCTTGTTATTGGACATCAGCCAGGCAATGCCCAGCAGCACGAAGCATCCAAAAACACTGATCAAGCGTTCCATTCACTTTCCTCCCTCTGTGTATTGGTTCAGTCTTCCTCCGGCGGCTCATAACAGTGCCGGCATCTGGCCTCATAGGTATTTTGAGCGCCGACGAGCACGCGATTTTTTTCAGGCACGAGTCTCTGGGTCTTATTAGCCGGGCTGCCACAGACCACGCAGATAGCAAGGGTCTTGGTGACATATTCGGCAACGGCCATGAGCTGTGGCATTGGCTCAAACGGAACACCGCGATAATCCTGGTCCAGGCCAGCGATGATCACACGTTTGCCCTGACTGGCAAGCTCTTCACACACATCGATCAGGACTTCGTCAAAAAACTGGCCCTCATCGATGGCAATGACACGTGCTTCTTTGGACTGGTTGAGGATATCCGGCGCATTTTCGACCGCCATCGAGGCAATCCGTTGCTCACTGTGCGATACCAGATAGTCCTTTGAATAGCGCGTGTCAACTTTTGGCTTGAAAATAGCCACTTTTTGACGGGCTATTTGAGCTCGGCGCAAACGCCGGATCAACTCTTCAGTCTTGCCGCTGAACATGCTGCCAACAATTACTTCTATCCAGCCGATATCTCCGGGAACCACGCTTAACATAGGAAATCCTCTTTTTGTGGTCTTGTTTATGAAAGCAGGTCTGAGCAGGAAGTCTGGTAAGGTGTGATGGAAAGCAACCTCAGGCGCCGTGCCTATACTCCGCGCTCACGCAGCAACGCTTCGATCTTTGTCTTGATAAGATCTATCGCCACTTTATTGTATCCGCCCTCGGGTACAATCAAATCGGCGTATCTCTTCGATGGCTCCACGAATTGCAGATGCATGGGTCGGACGCTCTTTTCATATTGCTGAATCACTGATTCCATCGTTCGACCACGTTCCTGGATATCACGCCGCAAACGCCGGATCAGGCGTATGTCAGTATCGGTATCCACGTAGATTTTAATATCCATAAGCTGCCGCAGCTCCGGGTTGTAGAGGATCAGAATACCTTCCAAAACGATAATCGTGTGTGGTCCGATGAGAGTGTAATCTTGTGTGCGGGTGTGTGTTATGAAATCATAGATGGGCTGCTTTATGGTCTTGCCTTCGAGCAGATCCGTAACCTGGGAAATCATGAGCCTGGTATCTATGGCATCGGGATGGTCAAAGTTGGTTGCATTGCGCTCTTCCTGGCTGAGATGACTCAGATCGTTATAATAGGAGTCCTGGCAAATTCTGACGACTTTATCAGAGCCGAGCTCGGAGTAGATATTTTTTGCAACCAACGTCTTCCCCGAACCGGAGCCGCCGGCGATTCCAATCAGAATGCCTTTTTCCGTCAATCTTGCTTCCTTCAGTTTACAGGCTTGTTAGCCAGATAGATATGATGGATTAAAGGCCTCGGGCATGAGCGCCTGAATGGTTGTCTCTTTCAGCTCACCTCTGGAATTGATCATGACAATTCGAATGTCCGGGGCAAAGTCGATCAAAACCTGACGGCAGGCGCCGCAAGGCGGGCAAAAAGACTCTGTGCCGGCGGCCACAGCCATCAGGTCAAACTTGCGTTCGCCTTCAGAAAGCGCCTTAAAAATGGCAACCCGCTCGGCACATATCGTCATGCTGTAAGAGCTGACTTCGATATTGCAGCCACGATAGATCTCGCCGGAGCCGCTTGACAGCGCCGCCCCAACACGAAAGTGTGAGTAAGGAGCGATGGCCTGCTCTTTAGCTTCGACAGCAGTTTGGATCAGTCTGGATTTCAGGTCTTCTTGCATGCGGAATAGAAAAAATCCGAGAGTTACTCTCGGATTTTTTCACGCCTTTGTCATAAGAACAATTTCATTGCTGTGGAAATCTCAGGTGGATTTCGTTCTGCTAACCTGAGGCTAAAATGGCAGATCATCTTCTTCGGTCATCTCTTTACCGGATGGCGGCGGGGCATCCGCATCGCTCATCGGCGGCGGTGACGACGGTTTGGCGCTACCACCATCGCGGCTATCCAACATCGTCATGGCATCGCCAACGACTTCGGTCATGTACCGTTTGATGCCATCCTTGTCCTCCCATGAGCGGGTCTGTAGTCGCCCTTCGATATAAATCTTGCTGCCCTTCTTTAAATACTCGCCAGCAACCTCAGCCCAGCGGCGCCACAACACCACCCGGTGCCATTCGGTTCGTTCCTGACGATTCCCCTGATCGTCCTTCCACATCTCATTGGTGGCCAGGCTCAAAGTAGTCACGGCTGCTCCACTTGGCGTATATTTGAGCTCTGGGTCCGCCCCGAGATTCCCCACCAAAATCACCTTGTTTACACTTCCCCGTCCGGTAGCCATGGCTCACCCTCCTTTAGATTGTTAGACTTGAAATGAATTGTGTTTCGATGTTAACAAAATTAAATTAAGATGTCAAGGTTTTTGTCAGCGGTTTCTGAGCCTGAAACACACCTGAAGCGCCACACACTGCCACAGGGTTGGCAGCACCGGGCCGGGGCAGCCAATCCCGAGGCCTGCAACTGTCACTCAGGCTTGACACACAATTCCGGCAGGGAAGGCAGACTGAGCTCTCCGTTTCGGCTCCGGCTGCGCACATGAACAAAAGTGGTCTGGCCGATGCGGGTCCTGGCAAGCCGATAGCTATGGTCGCCTTTCGGTAAGACGATCGGCGGGGGCAGCTCGCCGGAAGCCGCGAACGTCAGGCTGCTCGTTGAAATATAAATATTGTAGCCGGCGAAAACAGGCAGCGTTTCGTGTTTGCTCGCCTGCCAGCTAATTTCAACAGAGTCGCGCACCATCCGAAATGCTACATCGCCGGGCGGCGCCAACTCGGTGACCGGCAGGACCGGCGTGCCGGTACCGGCACAAGAAAACAGCAGCCAGGCCATGCCACAGAATGGCCCCGCTGCTGGAAAGAGCATAGCCATCATGTTCGCAACCTGCTCTGTCCTTTTGCGCTGGCGCAGCTTTTTCATCATTGGTTTGTTAGAATATCTCTCAGAATTTCAGCGGCATGCTCGCTGTCCGCGCGGCCAAGATAATAGACGGCTCGCTTGCGCACACCGGCATCCGCATCCGTTTTCGCAATCTTGCCGAGCAGCCGGATCGCCTCGTTTGTTCGGACCTCTGCGACATAGCGCACGATATGCTTGCGAAGCACCGCACTTTCTGTCTCACTCAGTTCCCTTTCAAGTATGGCTACAGACCGCTCTTTGTCGCTCCCGACCACTGCGCGTAAACTCTGTAGCTTGATTTGCTCTTCTTCACTCAGACCGGCCTCCGCAACGTGACCAGACATTGAAAACACCTGAAAAGCATCAAAGCCCCGGAAGGCCTCAAACGCGTCAAATGCTTCAAACGCCCCGAAGCCATGGAAAGATTCCAGATTATGCAAACCCTCCAGGCCGTCTAAGGCATCAAGGCTGCCTTCCAATCCTTCCAATCTTTCCAATCCTTGCAATCCTTGCAAACTTTCTGCAAGTCCTTCCAGGTTTTGTAGTCCCGGCAGGTTGTCTAGCTGCTCGAGGTCGATTTCCAATTCCTGCAAGCTTTTCTCAAACTCTTGCAAGTTAAAGTGCATGCCGCCAAAATGCAACTGTTTGAATGCCTCACGGGATGCTCGCCGTTGTCTGAATTCTTCCTGAATTTCCTGCTGCTGCGGGCGCGCTTGTTCGCGACCTTCGCGAGTTGTTTTCCGTCCCCTTTCTTGCTCCGCAGGCTGACTCGTTCTTCTCTGCCTGAGTTCTTCACGGGACTGT
>CAZVSL010000044.1:0-3347 GCA_964629935.1 uncultured Calditrichaceae bacterium
CGCGTACCAAATCCAGAAGCGCCGCCGCATCGCCGGGGTCGAGACAGAAAGACTCATCCGCGAGCGCAAAACATTCCGCCTGCGGATTGCGGTCCACTGTGACGATGTAGAATCCCATTTCGCGCGCTTTGATAAATGCCTCGCGCTGGGCTGTACTTGCCGGAAAAAGGAGTATGCGTTTCATGCTCTGCCTGGATTCATAGATCGGAAATCGGAATTGATCTTGCTTGCCGTTCTTTCTTCACAGCTAGCCTGAATTTATTCATGCAATAGAGGTCAGCGTGACTGCGCGTGAAAACTTTCGCTGTAGTACTAGCCAGGCCTGGCACCATAATAGAATGCCGAGTTATTTATTCACGCCCACATCGGCTGTTATGACACGCTGAAGCGTGACCACCGACCCTACCATCCAAAACTCAGTTTGCCGATCTGCGATTTCCGAATTGCGTTTTACGATCTACGATAAAGCGTAACCAGCTCGATACCTCGCTCTGTCAGGTAGTGCAAGCGGGCGACGACTTCTTCCTGGTAGGCGTAACTGGAAATGATGACGCTGCTGCCGTCGAAATTTTGCAGCGCCTCCGGCGGTTGTATGGACAGGCCGAGCAGATTTCTGCCCTGCTTCTTCGGGTCAGCGTCGAAAATCGCAGTCACGTTCAGGTTGGACAGATCGAAATGGCGGTGCAAATCCAGGGTATTGTGACCGGCGCCATAAATGGCGATGTTCTGCTTGTCCCTGAGACTGTGCAAAATAGCGCTGATCCGCCCGATGACCTGGCGCCGCTTTGCCACATAGGCTTGCACGCGCTGGTGGATTTCACTGGCGTCCGGAAAGGTTGGGGCTGCCGCTTGTTTCGCAGGCTTTGCGAGTACGCTCAAGTGATAACCGTTTTCCTGCACCGCCTCCGTTGTGAACCCGGTTTGTGCCAACATCGCCAGCAGCGTCTCCACCACGAAGGTCGTCGGGTGGATGGTTTTGAAGACCGTACTCAATTGAGCCGCGCCAATGGTGGGTACGATCACAAACAATTTGCCGTCGGATTTCAATTCCCGGCGAATGCGGGCGAGGATTGCCGCCGGGTCAGCAACGTGCTCCAGGACATGAAACATGCAAACCAGACCGTACTTTTGCCGCTGCTGGGGGAAATTTTCGTAGAAGCCGGTGGCGACTTCCAGTTTTCTGGCTTGCCGCGCCCGGCGCGACAACGCCACGGACGGTTCGACGCCGCAGACTGTCAGGCCCTGCTGCTGCAACCGGTTCAAAAACTCGCCGCTGGCGCAGCCGATTTCGAGCGCCGGCGATAAATTTGCCAGCCCGCCATGCTCGCTCAGAAACCGGATGCGACTCTGTGCCAGTTGGTCTTGCATGGTTTCGCTGTCGTGGTAGGCGTTGGCGTATGCGTGGCGGTAGAACGCAGCCATTTCCTCTGCGGGCATGGGCGGATCGTGATAGATCAAGCCGCAGCTCTGGCAGATGACATTGCGTCCGGTTTGCTGCTCCGGTTCGTCGAGCACGAGCGGCAACGTCTCACTCCGGCCGCACAGGTTACATGGTTTCATTGCCATAACTCTTGCACACTTCGTGCGTTGGGGCCGCATGCGATTTATTTCTTAACTCAGGATAAAGCTTCAGCCGCGGCCAGTGCAAGGTGTCAAATGCGCGTCTGATCTTTGGACGTACTGCTGCGGCTGCGCTGGCATAGAGTTCCTGCAAATCAGGATAATCCAGCGCTTCGTTGCGCATCAGCGGTACGTCTTTTGAATTCATGCGGTATTCATCCCAATCGAAAGAGCGAATCCAGCCATTGCGTTTGCCGATTTCGAAGACTTCTGTGCCCGGCAGCGGTACGAGAATAACGAAGCTGGGAATGTCGATTTCATCGGTTTCGACGGCGAACTTGATGGTTTTCGCCACAGATTCGCGGTCATCGCCGATGTTGCCGATCATGAAATTGCCGATGGTCAGGAAGTCGAATTCCTTGGCCCAGCGCAGCACGTGAACCACCTGCTCCAGCTTGATGCCCTTGCCCATATATTTGATCACCCGTTCGTCGGCGCTTTCGATGCCGAGGGAAAAGCGGATACAGCCGGCGCGCGCCATGATCTCCAGCATCTCGCGACTGACGCCCGTGACGCGGACGCGGCTGGCCCAGAACAACCGAAGATCGCGCCTGAGAATTTCCTCGCAAAGCTCGAAGACGCGCAGCGGGTTCAGCGTAAAGGTGTCATCCATGACATCGAAATTGCGAATGTTGTAGCGCCTGGCCGTATATTCGATCTCATCGACCACATCTTTGATGTTGCGCGAAAGGGTCTTTCTGCCAAACACAGAATGGTCACAGAAATTGCACTTGTAGGGACAGCCACGCGTAGTGATAATGTTGAAATTGCCGCCGTGAAAGCCAAATGATACTGTGTTTTCGCGATGAACATACTGGTCCATGGGAAGCAGATGGCGCGCCGGCCAGGGCAGACGGTCCAGCGTAGTGATGCGGACGGCGTGGTCTGGCGCAGCCTGCCCGCCTTTCCAGGCCAAACCCGCAATGCGGGTCGGATCGAATGGCTGGCGTTCCGCCATTTCCGTGACTATTTGGGTAAAGGAATCCTCGCCTTCTCCTTTGATGACATAGTCCACGCAGTCTTCTTTGATAAAATCGTCCGGTACAACCGACGGGTGCGGACCGCCGTAGACCAGAGGGACATCTGGCACAACTTCCTTGAGCTTGCGCCCCAGATGCAGGGACTTGCTGTAATAGCTGATCATCACCGAGATGCCAACTATTTGTGCGCCAAACTCTTTGACCTGCCGGGCGATGTCGTCATCCGAGTCCGTAAACGCGCCTTCGATAAATTGCACCTCGTGGCCAGCGTTTTCCAGGCAGGCGGCTATATAACCAAGACCCAGCGGCGGCTGCGACGGCTTGTAGATCAAGCGCGGATGAATGAGCGAAACTCTCATGTGTCTCTTTTGTTTAGTGGCTCAATGCTGGAATGTTTGGTGATTGGCAGGTTGCCTCTCGAATTAAATTCATCCATCTTCCAACGGTCCTCACTCCAGCATATCCCAGGTCGCCGGCAGGTCTGCCGGGATATCGACTTTTGCGCGCCGGCCGCAGACTTCGTGGATCCTGCGGGCCGGGATGCCGTCGCCGGGGTTCTTGGTGGTCAGCATGTTGCTGCGGATAATTTCGCCGGCCCGGATCGGTACAGCCGTTACCACGCTGAAGTGGTACTTCTTGCGCGTCGCCCACTCTTCCTCAACAACCGTCTTGACGCCCGAACCAAGCGCCGCTTCGGCTTCGCGTACATCGTGTACCAGCTTCGCGAGATTGTCCATATTGAGCGCG
>CAZVSL010000044.1:3357-11026 GCA_964629935.1 uncultured Calditrichaceae bacterium
TCGAAGCCCTCGTCGTCATTGCTGAGCGTCACATGTTTTTCAATGGAGCAGGCGCCGATGGCCACCGCCAGCGCTGAGGTGGTATTTGCAATTTCGTGATTCGAATAGCCGACGGGCACGCCGTAACGTTGCTTCAAAAAGGGAATGAGCCGCAGATTGGCTTCGCGGCTGGTGTGCGGATAGATCGAAACACAGTGATAGAGTCCGAAGGGCACGCCGTTCGAGGTTAGAATCTCGACGGCTTCGTCGACTTCTTCGAGATAAGCCATGCCTGTGGAGAGCAGAACCGGGACCTTCAGATCACCGAGATGCTCGAGCAGGGGTTTGTGGGCCAGGCAGTGGCTGGCAATCTTGATTGCCGGGCAACCGATTTCCGCCAGTATCGTTGCAGAGGGAATGTCGAAGGCGGAGGCGAAGAACATCATACCCAAACTTTCGGCGTACGCCTTAAGTTCACGATATACCGAAACGTCGAACTCGATGTGTCTCCGCACTTCGCGGTAAGATTTCCCGAACGAAGGGAAGCGGTCGTCTGGTGCATCGAGTACAGAGTTGATGGCCAGATTGTCGACATCGCGTTTCTGAAATTTGACCGCGTCGGCGCCTGCGGCCACGGATTTCTCGATCATGGTTTTGGCGCGCGCGACGTCGCCGTTGTGACACAAGCCAATTTCCGCCACGATGAAGACCGGCTGGTCATCGCCAAGCGTGATGTCGTTTGTCAGTTTGAGGGTTGACATGTCTCCTCCTTGAGTGCTTGAAAGTTAGTGCAAAGGATAAAGAAAGCGCAGGTCTGCCGCCGGGGCCAGTTGTTGCGCGCTGCTGACGATATCTGCCTGAATCAACTCGCTGCGCGACGAAACAACGATAGCCTCGACTTCGGCGCTATTGAAATCCTGAGGTGAGACCACAGTCAGGTCATAAAGCGTTTTGCCCTGCTTGCCCGAGTTGATATCCACCAGTTTGACCTTATCGCTCAACATGGCTAGCTCCGATTCGTCCAGCAGGTCGAGCACATCGAACAGGTCCTGGCCGCAGCCCCAGAGCAGGATGCGGTCTTTCGTAAAAGTGTGCAGCGTCTCCAGAAGGGTCGCCCGGGCAGCGGCGAGGTTTTCTGCGATGGCGCCGGAGTGTTGGCTGAACATCTCAGCGATTTTCTCAGGAGCCGCATCTTTTCTGAAAAGTGCGCGAATGACCGGGTAATCGTGGCGGCTGCTAACTTGCAGCTCCAGCGGCCGCAGCGATTCCGTCGCACAAAGCCGGCTGAGCGCAGGCACGCTGAACTGGCTCACGTGACCGAAATGCAGCGTCTGGAAAATGGATGCCCGGCATTCGGCCATGGCTTCGACAGACGGCACTTCGATAAAGACGCAGCCGCCGGGTTTCACCAGTTTTGCCATCTGGCGCACAAACGCCCGCGGGTTCTCGGCATGTTCCAGCACGTGACAGGCAGCGGCCACATCCGCTGTGGCAACAAGCTCAGGCGCCGCTTGCGGGATTTCTTCGAGCATGCATGGGCGATATTCCAGCGGCAACTGCGCTGAGGTCACGTAGTCGCAGTAAGTAGCCGAAGGCTCGATACCGATGCGCCGGTCAAACTCCGGCAGCAGCAGTAAGAAATCGCCGTACGCTGGCCCGATCTCGACTATGGTTTCCTGGCCGATCGCATGGCGATTTTGCATGAGAAATGCTTTGCGCTCCGCCAACATGGCTTCCCGTTTCGTGGCCAATGCCTGCCGGCTCAATCCCGGCACGCTGCGGTAGTTCTCCGCATATTCCGAAAAATTCAGCCTGGGAAACAGGGTGATGTAGCCGCAATTGAGGCACATTACATATCGCAACCGAATAGCGTTATAGCCATTGCCACACCACCACAACGGGTGTGCAACCTGCTTGTCGTATAAAGTCTTAAATTGCTTGTCATCGCAGACGTTGCAGCTAAACTGGTCCATTGTTTTTGTATGTCTCTTTTGATGTAAGTCGCTATCAGTCGTATCAGCGCTTTCCCCGCCGATGAATCGGTGGACTATTATCGCCATGTTTGTTGCGGGACGCGCCACACCCGTCGCCATTTATTGATTCGCTGCCAGGCAGTCTGCAGGCTGCACTGCTGCGCCATTTATGGCTAAACATCCCCGTAGCCTGCATACCATCTTTTGTGCGGCGGCAGGGGTTGCTGCTTACGAGTACGCAACCTGATGTAGAGAAATCCCAGCGTCACCAGGATGGCGGCTGGCAGAAACACGACTGCCGCCAGCGCTGACTTTGCAACCAGCACCCAGAAACTGGATTTCTTCAATGTAATCATTTTCCAGTCCGTGCTGCAGTGCTGCCATTTTCTGATTTTTAGAAGCGGCAGGAGCAGCAGGACATTGCCGAAGCCGCCAAAGCCAGCCTGCATGTGGGGCATGATAACCTGATCAAAGTTGCATTTTCGGATGCGAAAAATGTTTCGCAGCCCGATGTTCGTGATGCTGTAATCCCGCCTGGCGTGGACGCCAAAGACGTGCTCGATTTCTTCGAGCTGGTCTACACGCTCGAGTTGCTGCAGATTGGTCAGCACAGAAATCTTCGCATCGGGAAAGCGTTTGCGCAGCTCCAGCAGCAGCCGTTCCAGCAAGGCAAACTGAATGGTGCGGATGATCAGAATTCTCATCGGCCCTTGACGTTGAATGACAGAGAGAGTTTTGTGATCTGCTGCCAGGTGAGCGGCAGCCTTTCTCTGACGATGTACGGCACACGGCGCCAGCCCGAGACGATGCCGTTCAGCATGGTCCAGCGGCCCGTGTCAAAAAGATTGAAAATGCCGATCCAGGCGAACTTCAGCAGATAGCCCAGCATCTTCAAGTCCAGCGGAAAATACTTGAACGCAAACAACAGCATACCGCGGCAGGCCAGGGTGTCCGCCAGCTTCGAGACCCGCAAAGCCGCCGGCTCGCCCAGCGCCGACCAGTGGTGCAGGACGTAAATATCACTAAACTGCTTGCCTGTGTAACCCATATGGATAGCCTTGGCTGCCAGCGCGGTTTCGTAGGGCGCTTCGGCGCCCCATTCTTCCCAGTAGCCATGTTTTTCGACAATGTCACGCCGGTACGCGCCGCCGCAGCCGGACCAGTTGTATTTCTCGGTAACGGTCACGTTTTTCTGCGACTGCTCGATCCTGTCGAGCTGATCAATGTACAAATCATGGATGTAGATGCCGAATACCATCAGACCCAACTGCTGGTCCTTCTCGAATTCTTCCACCATCCTGTGTACACAGTTCGGACCGGGAAAGGAATCGTCGTCGAGGCAGACCACGTACTTGCCGCGCGTGTTGGCGCAGGCGATATTGCGGGACGCGATGTGCCCGTGGTTGCGGGTAAGCCGGATGAGCTTGACCTGCGGAAACTCAGTCTCAACCATCTCGGGGGCGCCATCTGTGGAGCCATTGTCGACTACCACGACTTCGATGGGACGGTAAGTCTGCTCGAATACTTTTTGCAACGTCTCCCGCAGGTTCTTCTTGCGATTATATGTTCCGAGAAAGAAACTGACGAGTGGATTCTCTTCCATCTCAGTAATTTCCGCGAGGGAATCGCTGCGCGACAGTTCAGACATCGACCCTTTCCTCATGCACGATTTCTGGCGCTGCCTGTCGCATATCATTGAAAAAGAAGGCGCTTTGCACGTTGTTCTGCAGCGCGGCAATACGTTCAAACTGCTGTTCCACGCGCCGGCAGCGGTCCGCATCTCCGAGCCAGGTCAGCATCGTATGAAATGTGATCAAAGAGCGTAACCGTGTTGGCAGATGGCGGAAATGATAGCGCGTGCTGACCATCTCGAGATGAGCTTCATGGTGCTCATGGAAATGAAAAGCGAGATCGCGCATTTGCTGCTGTTTCGGGATGACGAAATGGATGCGCTCCACTTGTTGCGCGCTGCCGGCAATCTGGACTTGTTCCGTATGTTTTTCGTAGCGCTGGTCGTAAAGCAGGGCCGAGCCCGGCAGCGGCAGCACAAATGGCTCCGTCGCCACTTCGATGCCGCGTTCGATATAATCAAGGGCGCTGTCGATAGTGATGAGCAAATCCTCGTGCGTGATCTCGGGCAGCAGCATGATGAGGTTGACAAACGGCTTAATGCCGGCCGCCATGGTCCAGTTGAGCGCGTTGTGGATATCCTGCACCGAATTAAATTTCTTGACGCTCTCCAGCATCTTCTGAGAAAACGCCTCCACGCCGTAGCCGATCAGAGAATATCCCGCCTGTTTCATGAGACCAAGCATGTTCGGATTGACATCTTCCACGCGACTCTGACACATGAACTGAATGTGTTGCGGCAGCTCACCGCCGGATTTGAGCTGCGCCGCCAGGGTTGAAAATTTCTCTACTCGCCCGCGCTGCAACATGTGCTCATCTTCCTGCATGTAGAAGGTGTGGGTGTCGGGATAGACTACCAGCGCCTTGCGGATGAGCGCAACCATATCTTCCGGACCAAGTCCGGCGAGCCTGGTGACTTTGCCTTTCGGGTTGAAGTTCTCATCCACGCTGCCCTTCGCCGCATTCAGGAATGACCGCGACGAGCAATAGGTGCAATGAAACGGGCAATAGTTGATGGTGAACAACCGAATGGTGCGGGTTTCAAAGAAGTTTGGCTCCGGATAGAAGCTCTCGATTTCATGCCAGTACTTGCGGTAATCGATGCGGCTGAAATCCACGCCCAGGCTGACATCCCTGAATTGCTCGGTGGTAAACGGCTCGTTGTTGCCGATGCGGGTGACTTTACCGGCAACCTGCGTAACCGTACCGGGTACGCTGTAAACATCACCGCCAGCAAGTTTGCGTTTGACGATTTCGAGCAACGGATACTCGCCATCTCCAAGCACAATAAGGTCCAGGGGGGCGACGCGCATGATATTGTAATAATCGAACGTTGCCTGCTGCCCGCCCGCTATCAGAAGTGCATGGGGCAGATGGCGTTTGGCATAGAATATGAGCGACAGATCGTTCAGCAGCGTGATGTACGATATGCTAAACCCAACCACCTGCGGCTGTTGCTGCCGAACGCAGCGCCGCACGGCCCCGGCGCCATCAATATTGGGATCGATCGTCTGCACGGTATAGCCATGCCGGCGCAGATAGGCTGCCAGCCTTTCGATGCCCAGCGGCGGCGCCAGAAAACGCAGGCGACTCGAATCCGTCGATTCAAAAGCGCCGATCAGCAGAACGTCAAATTTCGATGCCATCAGGCTAAGCCGCTACCTCCATCGCTGCAGGTTCATCGTCATAAGCAACAGACCCAACCATATATTGCCGGATCAGTTTTCGATGCTTTGTGAGCTCGACATACTCGGATACATCTAATTCCGGTTCATAAGTTGTATATGTTTTCGGAAAAGCTCCGGCAACCTCGCGAAAGGTCGTGAAGGCCAGCGAAAACGCCAGCGAGAATTTACCAGGCACCACGCCATACACATCCGGCTCGATCTGCTCGACGTGATAGAGATAGTTGCGTTTGGCGCTTGTGGAAATCATTTCACTCTTGACGCCAAAATAGAGATTGACAAAATCTACATTCGCCAATTGCGGGAAGACAGCACGTGCCCGGCGCAGCAGCCGGTTGCCGGCCTCTTCCATGGCCTGTTCATCGTGTAGAGGTGCAAAATAACCGCCGCCGATGAGGGAATAATCATAGCCGTCTACTTCATGCCTGATGTGGTTTATGGTCTCATCGATAAATGGCGTCAGCCGGACGATATTGCGCGTGCAAACTGCCGGGCGCGTCACCAGCAGGGGAGAGGCGACCGAGTGAATCTTGATGCGACCGCCGGATTGCTGTTGCAGCGCCTGCCCGGAGGCCAGGATGAGCTTGTTGGCCAGAAAGCGCGTGTCATCTTCCAGCTCCACTTCCACGCCCCAGGTGCGCGTGCGATAGCCACGAAAGCCGACGCCCGTTCTGATCTGACCGCCGTTGCAAAGCAAGCCTCTGGTCAAATCCGAAACGATGTGCACAGCCTGCATGGGGCTGTCATAGCTGTGCATGGCGATGTGGCAGCTCGGGTCGAGATCGATATCGTGGTTGTCAAATTTGTGCAGCAGATTATTCGAGTAGTCGAACAATCTGACGTGCGGGATGTGATAAGAAGCAAAACCGCGGCGCCAATCATAATCATAAAACCGGTTGTGGCGGCCGATGAAGCGCTTGATCGCCAGATTCCAGACCAGCCGCATGAGCGCCCGGTTTGCGACTTGTCGGGCATCGCCCCTGCCTTTGAGCGAGAAATCCTGCGCCCGCGTGGTGGCAATGATATATTCCAGATTGTCCTCGCGGAACCAGGCGCCGTCTACAGGAATCTTAAGCAGTCTGCCCTCGCCATCGATGCGCAAATTCATGCCCCGGAAATCACGATAGTACTGCAGCAGATCGTCGATTCCGCCAACCATGGTGCGCAAGAACTGCTTGTTGGGAAACATGGAATAGAGACTGCCAAAATGAAACCACTCGTGGTGCAGGCCGCTGGTCTCCTGGCAAAGTTTGGGATTCTTTTCCAGCAGCAAAGTCTTGTGCCCTGAGCGCGCAAACATCTCTGCCGTCGCCAGGCCGGCAATGCCTCCCCCTACGATGATTGTATCAAAACGACGCATGATTGATGTTATTCGTTATTCGTAAACTCGTAATTCTTATACCCTATACCCCTTGCTCGCTACTCCAGATAGTTCGAAATAGCTGCAATGATTTTCTCCACATCCTCATCTGTCGTGCCCGATGTTATCGGCGGACAGATGTGACGCGGGCAGAATTTGTGCGCAACCTTAACATCTTCCGGCTCATAGAAAATATCTTCGAAGACGGGCTGCAAGTGGCAGGGCGTCTCGTAGACGCCGCCGCCCAGTGCAACACCGCCTTGCTTAAATCGCTCCTTGATCTCCGCAACCGTCGCCTTGTTCCTGTAGCGAATGATGAATTTGTACAAACTGGCTTGGTCCATGTGATCAATTCCGCAGAAATCGACTCGTTTGTTTTTCAGCGCCGCTATCAATTTGTCCGCCGCCCGGCGACGGCGGGCGATCATGGCGTTGAGTTTGGCTAACTGCACCAGGCCGATGTAGGCCTCTATTTCTGACATACGCCAGCTATTGCCCAGATCCTGATGCAGGCCGCCGTAGTTGCCGCCACGCTTACCCTGATTGCGGCAGGAACGGGCAAACTCCGCATCTTCTTTGCTGTTGGTCGTGATCATCCCGCCCTCGACCGTGGTCATGACCTTGGTCGGGAAGAAGGAAAAGGCGCCGCCGTCGGCAAACGCGCCGGCTTTTCTGCCGTGAAGCTGACTGCCGTGCGCGTGCGCACAATCCTCGATCAGGAATAGTCCGTTCTGTTTGCAGAAAGCAACGACCTGCTCAAAATCCGGAGCGATGATGCCGGCGATGTGAACCCAGAGCACGCCTGCCAGGTCCGGATGCTTGTCGACTGTGTGCTGCAGAATATCAAGATCAGGGACGAAATAGTCCACGGTCATGTCCATATAGACCGGCTGGCCGCCGCTGTGCAAGATGGCAGCGACACAGGCGAAGTTGGTGTTGGTGGGCACGGCAACTTTGCGACCTTTTGCTTCCTTGCGGGCGAGCAACACCTGCAGGGCAGAAGTGCCGGAGTTTAAGCTCACGGCGTGCCTTGTACCAACGTA
>CAZVSL010000044.1:11036-20326 GCA_964629935.1 uncultured Calditrichaceae bacterium
AACGTAGCCGGCAAATTCATGCTCGAACTGTTCTGTGTATTTGCCGAGAATGAGGGAGCCGCTTCGCAGAATCTCGCCGACGGCGTTTTGGATGTCGCTGATCTCGCTTTCGGTAAGATCCAGATAGAATGGGTTCACCATGTTTTGTTACCACGCGCTTGAGGGTTCATTTTGTTTATCGACCAATTGTATCGTTGGCTTGTTGGGTTAGGCCAGTATGGTCATGACTTTTTTGGCGACGCGTTCCACGCCGCGGCCATCCAGTAGCGACCTGGCTGATTCAACCATACGCGTGCGCAGGTCCTGATCGACAAGCAGTCGCTGGACTTCGAGCACGATGGCTTCCGGCGTCACATCCTGCCAATAACCCAGACTGCGGCAGATGCCCTGCTCGCATAAGCGCTCTGCTCCGACGGCGTCTTGCCTTGTATGCGTAATCACGAGTGACGGTATGCCGAGGAAAGCTGCCTCGTAAACCGTTATGCCGTAACCAAGAATCGCCAGGTCTGCCCCGGCCAGCACATCTGCCATATTCGTAACATTGTGCAGAATCTGCAACGCGGGCAGCTTTGGCAATGTGTGTGCATTGCCATTGTATGGTCCCAGCACAGCGGTCAATTTCACTCTGGGCGCCATGCCCTGCAGAGCATCGAGCACCCGCGCCGTAACCTGATTCGGATCACTGCCGCCTATGGATACGACAATATCGGGCACGGGCTTGATCTGTCCGCTGGTTCTGGGCGTAATGGCTGTGAACTCATGGTGCATCAGCACGTATGGCGCGCCCTGGATGACGTCTGCGCGGCCGGTGGGCATACTATTTTTGTCTATGGAATGGGCAACCGGCAGCACGATCAGGTCGGCGAAGCTGCTGCCTGAGGACAGATTGTCCAGCACCACAGTCTTCATGCTGTTCGCTTCCAGGTCCTGGATGAGCTCTGCCGGGATGTCGGGCTTGCAATCGATAACCACAGCGTCTGCCTTGAAGCTTTGTGCTTCCGTAAGCAGAGTCTGTCGGTTCTGTTGCGCCAGCACACTGCCATCGACCGTGCGACAGGCAAAACCATGTCTGTCCAGCAACGCTGCTGTGGTGTGGTCGTCGTTTGCGATAAACCGGATACCGCAGTGGTGGGCCTCGTGCAGCTCTTTTGCCAGCGCCAGACAGCGGCGCAAATGTCCCATGCCGATAGTCTTACCGGCGTCCAATACAAACACCACGCGTTTACTTGTTTGCAGAATACCTTTTTGCATGACGTGCGAGTTTATGTGATAAATATGAGGTTCGTCATCGAGCAGGTGGATCACTTCCCTGAGGTCGATGATGCCGCCGGGACGGTAGAGACGGCGATAGACCTCACGCATGAATTTCAGGTCTGCGAGATTGTCGACGGACAGGCGGTAGCCATTGCGCTGAAAGATGTGTTCCGGCACGACGAATGTGGTACTGAGAAACCCGGGGTGTTCTTTTGCATAGATGCCGGCATGTTCGCGCTGATATGGTTCTGTGGAGGCGCGGTCGAGCTTTTGCCAGGCGCTTCGTGTCATCACACCGATGCCTTCGTGCAGACAGAGATGTTTGTTTTTGTCGATGCCTACTGCTTCTTTGCCCGATGCCAGCAGCGAACGCACCATGAGCTCGATAAAGTCCGGATCGATCAGCGGGCAGTCACCGGAAATGGTGACCACAACGTCGCTGTCAAAGAAATCTGCCGCGCTCACGATTCTGCCGACAACGTCGTCCACTTCGCCGTCATAAGCGAAGGAGGTGATGTTTACCATGTCGGCAAAATCGAGCAGCGGGCGGTCCGCCTCCTGCGAGGTGGTAGCCAACGCGATTTCCGTCAGGCTGTGCACGCGGCGCAGCCGTTCCACAATATGCCAGAGCAGCGGCTTGCCGGCCAGGTCCATAAGGCCTTTGCCCGGCAGCCGTGAAGAAGTCATGCGCGCCAGAATAAGCGCAGTAATTCTGGATTCATTCATAACAGCAGAATAACCTAATGTTGTACGTACTCGAGATGAATCAGTGATCCCGGACAGGCGCGTTCGATGACTCGGACTTTGTTTTGTGCGATGAGCTCGTCGATAGCCCGGACTTCGCCCGGCCAGCCGTTTGAATAGTCATGAAAAATGATGTGTGCCCCGGCTTCGAGCTTGCCCTTGAGCAACCTGAAGACCTCGCGGGTTTCCTCATAAGAATGAAACAGGTCGATAAACGCGAAATCAAACGTCTGTCGGGTCTCCTGCAAAAATGCCTGCACCTTTTTTCGCACCGGACGAACCATTTTCTGAAAGGCCTCATTGAAAGCGACATTTGCTGCGAATTCATGAAAGAAGTCACCCGCAAAATCGTGGCGAAACAACTCCTCCAGATCATTGTTGTCCCAGGCCCAGGTATCCACAGTGGTGAGCCCTTCGCCGCCGGTCTCGAGTAGCGCTTTGGCGAGAAAAAGCGTGCTTTTGCCGCGCGAGGCGCCAAGCTCCAGAGCTCGCTGCAGCCGGTTTTCTGCAACCGTGCGCTCCAGATACAGACCTTCGTTTAAGGTGAAATCACCTTTTCGATTCGACATATAGTCATACAGGCCGCCTTGTTCGCAATCCGACAGCACCTCGAATTGGCCGGTTTCTCTGACTACGGTGAAGGGGTCGTAGTAGAAATCTCGCATGAACGACATGAATTCCAGAGGGGTGTTGCATTCGCAGAACCGGCCCAAACAGATGAAGTCGGACGCTTCCTGTAACCCTGCCTGCTGACAAATGGCGCGGATTTCCTGCCAGTGTCGTGAGGCTATCAGAACGAAATTATCGGGCCGGTGCATGCCCAGGTAATCATCCGGGTGGTGCACATCCAGACCATCCAGGTGCGGCATGCGCGCCGCCTCGCGATCGATAAAGCCGCATACTCTGAGTTCCGGCATGAGCCGGGTTTGGCGCAATAGTTCGCGGCCCTGCACACCCGCGCCGTAAATCCACAGGTTGCGGTCTGAGATGCGAAAGAATTTATCTATGATTGACAGGTAGTGGGTATCAGCGTTCTTTGGCAGCATTGTCTGTTTGCAAACCTACTGTAAGATTTAATTGATTTTGTGAAAATGGCATTCAAATCCTGAGCCTTACACATGAACAAGCCAGATGACGCAGAGGCTGCTCAGTCAGCTTCTGTTGCATGTTTCTCCAGATGGATATCGGTGTAAAGCGAAGCCTCTTGATCTGGCAGGTATTGTTCGAATAACCGCTGGTTGGAGGCCGTGTAGGCGCGTAGCAGGTTTTCCCGTTCTCGAGCTGAAAAAAGCTTGGCAGACTCGCCATGTGTTTTCGGGAAGAGTTTTTGGAAAAAGTACCGCATGGCCTCTTGCTCCTTCCCATCGAGGTGAGGATTACATAAGCGCAGAAGTTGAAGTCCTTTCGCAGACAAACTCGGATTAACGGGAACGATCTCCGCCAGTTCGGCCTGTAGCCTGGGGTCGATAATTGCCAGGAAGGAATTGATGGGATCGTTACCTTCAGCGCATGCTGTTTCGTAGGCCATGACGTGCAGCCGGTCACGCCCAAATAGGTGTCGGTAGCTGTCTAACAAAGCATCCCATTTGTATGCGTAGATGTCCAATTCACCGAGAAACTCCTCAAAACTGTAGGATTCACCTTCAAGGATGCTCTGCTGGTAAAGGGACTCGATGAACGTGTCTTGCCGGCGCACCAGGGCAATAATGTGTACATCGAAATACTGTGTGACCAGGTACAGGTCATGCGCCAGATTCTGGATATCGCGATAGCCTTTGCCTACGCTGCCAAAGAAGGCTTCCCCGCTGAGCACGACAACGCTCTGCAGTTTTAGCGCCATATTTTCTCTGAAACAGCTTTTGGTAATCGAACAGGTCGTTTTCTGCAAGCGGTGTTTTGTCCCTGAGTTCTATCGCCAGATCATAGCCATGCGGGTCGTAGCAAATTCCATATCTCGAAAGAGAAGGCCGAAGTTTTTGCAGAATCTCCTGGATAAATGTCGTGGCTGTCTTATGGGCGCCGATGTGGATAATCAGAGTCTTCATTCATCCGTTCTCAGAGCGTATTTCTGTCTCACACTTTTGAATGGGCGCAAACCATCGATGGGGTCCGCGCGCCAGTTGCGGTCTGGCAATTCCGGCTGCGACGGTGCTTTTCCGGAGCTGCCATCCGCCTGCAAGCCGGTGCGAACCGTCCGGATGCAGTGTTGCATAGGCCCCGGCAGCCAGCAATGACCGCTGTCAAATTCAAAGCCGTAGCCATCGAGATCGAGATGCCATTCGATCATCGATGCCTGCCAGCGATGAATGGCGCGGTAGATGACGCCAGCGCGTACGCTGTGGTCCGACCAGCCGACCGGACATCCGAAGGTGTTGCGCAGGGTCTCGATCACAGACAGGTTGCACGCCTCCGGCGGCGTCGGATACGCAGAAACGCAGTGCAGCAACGTCAATTTTTCACAACCGGCACTGCGCAGGACATCGACAGCGCGCTGAACTTCATCGAGCGTCGCCATGCCGGTGGATAGCACCACAGGCTTTTCAGTACGGGCGCAGGCAACCAGCAGATCCTGCCACAAGAGCTCATAGGACGAAATCTTGTAGAAGTCCACGTGCGGCAACAAAAGATCAACGGCCTCGAGATAGAACGGCGTGCAGCCAAATTGGATGTCATTTGCCTGGCAGCGTTGCGCGAGCTCCGGCAGGAATGTTTCCGGCAGCTCCCATTTTTGCCGCTGCCGGTGTTTGGCGCTGCGTTTCAGGATTTCCGGGGCAAACAGCTTGTTGACTTTGAAGAGCTGAAATTTAACAGCGTCGCAGCCGACTTCAGCGGCCTGGTCGATGAACTTCAGACAGCGCTTTAAATCGCGGTTGTGGTTGCTGGATACTTCGGCTACAAACTGGACATCGGCCATGGTTGGGTTCACTCACATCAAATTGTCGTAATTCGGAGATTGGGAACTGCACATCGGCTGGACACAATCATGACGCCCTTTCAGGGCTTTCTGTGCCGATGGTTGCGTTGTGTTTCCAGGGCTTCGCCCTTCGCTCTTGCATGTGACGCCGTTGGCGTCTGTAATTGTACCGTGGCTCTAACGGATGAGCCGAGGGCGCCCCGGCTGGCATCTCGGCCCCGACGGGACGAAATAAGATGCCCGATTCTCTACGAGTCATGCGGTTTGATGCCTTTCCAGAATGCGCATTAAAGTTGCCACGATTTGCTCAACCTCACCATCACTCAGATTCGGATGAATCGGCAACGACATGATCTGTGCAAACGCAGCCTCGGCCGCCGGACACAAACCTGGTTTCAAACCAAAGCGCTCGCGATAAAACGGATGCAGATAAACGGGGATGTAATGCACGTTGACTCCAATCCCCTGCTGACGCATCTCGCTGAAGACCATGTCGCGGTCAACATCGAGCCTGTCCAGGGCGAGTTTGATGACATAGAGATGGAAAGCATGCTCAACCTGCGAATCCATTGCCAATGGGCGCGCTGATTCGCACTCTGCCAAGAACTGGTCATACAAGCAGGCTCTAGCCTGGCGTCGTTCGATCCACTCAGGCAGACGTTGCAACTGAGCCAGTCCCAGGGCACATTGGAAGTCGGTTATGCGGTAGTTGTAGCCCAAAGAAACCATCTCGTAAGACCACGCGTGGTTGGCTTCGCGCTGGTGATGGTCAGTAGTTATGCCATGGTTGCGGAACACCTTCATTCTCTGAGCAAGTTCGGCGTCATCAGTGGTGACCATGCCGCCCTCACCAGTAGTCATATTCTTGACGGGATGGAAACTAAATGTATTCAATCTTGCCAGTGAGCCAACCGGCCGACCTTTGTAGGAACCGCCAATCGCATGGCATGCGTCAGCCACGAGCGACAAATTGTGCTGTTGAGCAATGGCCGCGAGAGCATCATAGTCACAGGCTTGTCCGGCAAAATCCACAGCCACAATCGCCCGTGTACGGAGCGTTAGCCGCCGCCGCACATCATCCGGATCAAGCAGGAGCGCCTTGTCAGTGACATCCGCAAACACGGGCGTGGCGCCCTGATAGACGACGGCATTGGCCGTGGCTGCAAAGGTAATCGCCGGCACGATGACTTCATCACCGGGACCGACGCCAAGGGCAAACATGGCTGCGTGCAGCGCAGCCGTGCCGTTGGCGACAGCCACGGCATGGCGCGCCCGGACAAAATCAGCGAAAGCCGTTTCGAATTCGGCTACCTTTGGTCCCGTAGTCAGATAGTCACTGCGCAAGGTCTCGAGGACAGCCCGAACATCGGCTTCTTCAATAATTTGCGACCTGGATGACAGTTTCATGCTCCGGTTCAGGCTCAAGGGCTATGCCGAGATGGTCGCAGATCAACTCACGGATTTCTGCGACGGTGAGAAAGTGTGGATTGGCGCCGCTGTTATAACTGAAGCCCGGTCGGCAGGGCTGGACATCTTCCCCGTTTGTCCGGCTTTTTTTGCAATATCTTTTTAACACTTCCGTATACGGCAAGACCACATAATGGTCGCTATATTCCAGCGTGTTGGCAGCTTCTGAAGTCATGAGCAAGTCCTCGTGCAGCTTGTCTCCCGGGCGGCACCCGATCTCTTCTATGCGACATCCGGGTGCGACGGCGCGTGCAACATCGAGGATTCTGTATGACGGTATCCTGGGCACGAATATCTCTCGCCCCTGCATGCGCCCCAGATTCTTGATTACAAAATCGACCGCATCCTGCAGTGTGATGTTGAATCGGGTCATGCGCACATCTGTGACCGGCAGAAAGCCCTTCTCGCGATGCTGAATGAAAAACGGAATAACTGAGCCGCGACTTCCCATCACGTTGCCGTAGCGCACAACAGAAAACATGATCTCTTTGCTGCCGGTGTAGTTGTTGGCCGCGATGAAGAGTTTATCAGCCGCCAGCTTGGTTGCGCCATAGAGATTGATCGGCGCCACAGCTTTATCCGTGCTCAGAGCGATCACACGTTTCACGCCGGAGTCCATGGCGGCATCGATGACGTTCTGGCTGCCGAGAATATTGGTCTTGACAGCTTCGAACGGATTGTACTCCGCCGCCGGTACTTGCTTGAAGGCAGCCGCGTGGATAACGATGTCCACGCCTTCCATAGCGCGCTTGAGACGCGGCAGGTCGCGCACGTCCCCGATGAAATAGCGGATCGGCGATTTGCCGTTTATGGGCCAGATTTGCTGCAGCTCAAATTGCTTGAGCTCATCGCGGCTGTAGCAGATCACCTTGCGCGGACGAAATCGCGTGAAGGCCGTCTCGATAAATCGCTTGCCAAAAGAGCCGGTGCCGCCGGTTATCAGAATGACTTTATTGTTGAGCAAAGGATCGATGTGTTTCTGTTATACTTAAATCTGACAATGCAAAATGATAAAGCAAAATTTAAAACCGTATTCAAAAATATCTTCTCTCTCCGTCAGGCTGCCGGGCTTCGGGTTCGTATCTGCACAGCTCCGCCACATGAGTCACATGGTCTCATGAGTGGATACAGGGTTCTATTAATTATCGTCTGAGCGACCTGATTCTGAATGCCTAATATATTAGTATTTCTTAACTTGTCTTGCTGTTTTGTATCAGGGCATGGCGGCGTGCATACCAGTCCGAGTAGACTGATTCCCATTTGTGGATATGTTGGTGCATCAGGCGGTTGTGCGCGACATAAGCATGAGCCCGCCTGGCGAGTCGCCGGATGTTTTCAGGATGTTGTGCCAGCGACAGCAGGTGTCTTTCAAACTGTGACGGAGTCTTGAAGAGCAATCCGGTCTTTTCGTGCTCAATTGTTTGCCCATACACGATATCACTGGCGATGACTGCGCAGCCGCTGGCCGCAGATTCGAGAAATTTGACATCTGATTTGCAGCGGTTGAACTGCATATCCACGAGCGGCATGAGGGAAATGTGAAAAGAACGCAGCGCGGCAAGATAATCCCCATATCTGAGCAAGGGCAAAAAGCGCTTGTGCTGCGTCTCGATACCATCGAAGATGGCGCGGTCGCCGATAATTCTGACTTCGAAATCGATACCACGGCCGGCCATCGCCTGTAAGCATCGATTTAAGGTCGCGCCGATCACCTGCCAGTCGCGCGTATGATTCTCTCCGGCGGCATAGCCAATGATCAGCGGCTGGCCGCGTTCACACTTGTCAGTAAATTCGCGGATGTCATCGAGTTGATTCTCAAGCACCGAGACCTCTTTAACCCTGAGTTGAAGTTGAGCCGCAAGGGCCGTGGTGCTGCACTGCACAGCCTGACAGGCGAGCATGGTCTGCCCGAGGCGACTTTTGTAATCGGCAGGCGCCCGGCGCAGATAATAGCTGTCCTCCGGCAGAGAAAACAGATCATCGTCGATTTCAAAAATCACCGGGCGCCCGAGGTTGTTCATCATCTTGATGAGCCGGTGCACGCCCGGGGACATGGGCAGCCGCTGCAGGATGAGCATATCCGCCTGTTCGATGATCTCGGCAAGAAGAGGCCGGCTCATCCTGCGGAAGCGCTTGACCAGCGATCTTCCGCTGCGGTTAAGGTGGCGAGCCGGAATCTCGAGCCGGTATCGTGCGCAGGCAGCGTTGGTTGCAAACTGATAGATATGGCGTCGGGGCTGCGGCATAAGTTAGCGTGCGTTTTTGATTTTGCGATAAAGCTGCCTGGCCGCTTTGTGTTGTGGCTGAAACGCCAGAGCCTGGTCAAGATGTCGCTGTGCTGTAGCGCGGTCCCGGCGTGCATACGCAACCTGAGCGAGCAGCAGAGACCAGTCAGGTGATTCTGGCGCAAGCCTGCTTAGCTCCTGCGCGAGGGTCTCGACCTTTTCAAGTTCGCCACGCTTGAGTGCGAGGCGCGCCCGCAGCAAACGCGCTTCAACTATTTGGCCGGAAGCAGCAAGGCAATCATCCAGAACTTCGCAGGCTGCGTCATTCTGGCCGGACAGATACAGTAGCATGCCGTGTAGTGCTGTGAGCGTTGGTAGCACAGGTTTGAATGCGAGTGCGCGCCGGAGCACATCTTCTGCTGCGTCCACATCACCGAGCAGCAGATGACAGCGGGCCAGCAATTGCAGCGTCCGCAATGAATTGGGTTTCAGATGCAAGGCCTGTTGCAAATGAGGGATGGCTGCTTTGGTCTCGTTCCGTTGCAGGAGAAACGTGGCCAGAAAATAATGCATCTGAAAATTGCGCGGTTGCCTGGCCAGAAGCGCCTTCATTGTTTGAATTGTGGTGTCGTTGACCGGTGACTGCAGGAGCTGGTTCAGCGTGGCGGTATCGTCGGTGTTCAATA
>CAZVSL010000044.1:20336-20718 GCA_964629935.1 uncultured Calditrichaceae bacterium
GCAGCCTTTCATAGCAGCGTAATCTGGCCCGCCAGTCGTGATTTTCCAGGCATCTCTCTGTCCTGACATAGTGCTGCGCCAACTCAGCATGCCGATTGCGGAAATCGTCGTCCGCGATGAGCTGATTGAGCCGGGCGATGAGCTCCTCTTCATTACGGAACAGCAACATGTGTTGAAACGATTGTGAGAGCTGCCGGTAAGGCCCGAAGTTGCTGCACACCGGAACGACGCCGCGCGCTGCATACTCGAGAAACTTGACGTCGGAGCGGCAGGCATTGAACTCCGTCGGCAGGAGTGGCGCCAGTCCGATGTCGAGGGAATCGAGAAAACCGTGATAGGCTGCCAGCGAACCCGGCGGATGGATGGCGACTTGCTGCCGGGG
>CAZVSL010000045.1:0-15450 GCA_964629935.1 uncultured Calditrichaceae bacterium
CCTGTAAGGGTTTCACAAAAGCGATACTAACCCATCGGTTGCACAGCAAAGATGTTTGCCAAAATTGACCAAACAGAACAAAAAGGCCAAATGAACGCAGATTCATCAACCGGCTCTGGCCTCATCCACAGCTCCGGCGACAAGCAGGAAGTAACGGTCCAGGGCACAATCTGCATGCAGACGCAGTTCGCACACACCGTTCTCGTTGTGGATGCAGTTGTCGCACACCATCTTGCGCAGGACATCGACATAATCTTCCATTGCCGGACTCTGTTTGGATTTGACCACATCAACTACTTGCGGAAGATAGGCCTCGATAGGACAGGTGCGATCGGCCGGCAAGCCGCAGCGCACAAAATCTCCTGCCTCATCGAAAATACCATCGAGACAGACGGCGCAAACACGTTCCTGAATAGCCTTGCGATAATGGTCGAGCATGATTGACCTCCGTTTCTTGATATGTGTTTGCGTATTTAAGTTTACTCCAAGTGGATTCTAATCTAATGTGTTTATGTGTTAACGTGTTTGTGTGTTCATGTGTGAAAGCATCATCACCTCAAACTCTCATAAACCACTCTTAACACAGTAACACATCAACACACTGAAACATTAATTTCTTTCCGGACGCTCTGTCACCAGCTCCGGATGTTGCCGGCGGAATGTCTCAGCAATCAGGCAGTTCCAACATACCGGCTCATGGGTTTCCAGCACCTCGTGCAGCTTTTCAACTTCCACGTCCGGCCATTCAACCAGCTCGCCGGCGGGATTTCTAAGCCCGGGCTTGTGGTCGTGCCAGTGAATATCGCCGAAAACTTTACGACAAAAATAGCATGCTTTGCCGCGATACCAACGTTCCAGAATATGCAGAACCATACAATCTTCGGGAGATTGTTCGATTTGATGCAGACATTCCTGACCGCAACCCTGACGTTCCGGCCAGCGGCTGCAGTCGCTGAGATGGAGAACATCCTTGCCAACCAGCGTGCTGATTGCTGCGGATTTGCCCTCTACCTTCACGCCGACCGGCTGCCCGGTTTCGGGACAGGTTACGCGCATTTCCCCGCGGTACTTCCAGCGGCCTTTGATCAACATAACAACAACATAAACAAAAGCGATGATAAGCACAGCAGCGAGGAGCAATGTGATTGCAGTGGTCATGGTGGGATCACCTCCTCAATTGGCAGGAAGGATGAGTTGCTATTGTACGGTACATCTATTCCGGCAACGGGGGGCTGTCCAAAAAGTCAAGGAAGGTAGCGGGTTGTCACGCTGAGCTTTTCGTCACAGCTACTCCGTCGAAGCGTATTGTTTTTACGACACTTGTCATCCCTCGACTTAAGCCTGTCGAAGGGCTCGGGATGACCAGAGAATTGACTTTTTGGACAGCCCCAGTTGTCAGTATAATTTGCTGGGTGTTCAGCCTTTAGACTGTCAACACATGCTCGCCAAAACTCAGTTTTCGATCTTGAGTCCGGTTTGCAAGCTTGTGAAACAGACCAGACTAAACTGATCCCGTGTGTTCACTCGCCTGAGCGTCAAGCACTGCGATGGCAGTCATGTTGACAACATCCATCTCGTTGAAGTCGCCCACCTGCAGTACGTGCACAGGTTTGCGCATGCCGAGCAAAATCGGTCCCACGGCTTCGGCGCCGCCCAATGTTTGCAACAGCTTGTAGGCGACATTCCCGGCCTCCAGATTCGGGAAGATCAGCACGTTGGCGCCCTCTGTTCCGGACAGAGCGCTGAAAGAATAGATCTCGTCGAGTATCTCCGGCGACACAGCGGTGTTGGCTTGCATTTCACCATCTATGCTCAAGCCCGGACTGCGCTCCTTGACATGGTCCACCGCCTTGCGGACTTTCTCTGCCAACGGATGGCGGGTACTGCCAAAATTGGAAAAGGACAGCATGGCAATCCGGGGCTCGACATCAAAGCGGCGCACTTCACGGGCACAGAGCAGCGCAATTTCAGCGAGGTCCTCAGCCGTCGGTTCGATGTTGACTGTGGCGTCCGCGAAGAAAAGCACGCGCTCCTTGAAAATCATCATGTATAATCCGGCCACAGTTCGAACGTCCGGACGGGTGCCGATGATCTGCAGCGCCGGGCGGATCGTTTCAGGATAGGCCTGCGTCAGTCCGGAAACCATGCCGTCGGCATCGCCCATGTGCACCATCATAGCGCTGAAATAGTTTCTGCGCTGCATCAGGCGGCAGGCTTCGGAATAGGTCACGCCCTTACGTTTGCGCAGCTCGTAGAATGTCTGGATATACTTGTCAAAATTTGGCCATTGCCGCGGATCCACGATCTCGATGCTCTTGCCGAGATTGAGCTTGTGTTCGCTGATACGGGCGCGAATGATCTCCTCGTCGCCAACCAGAATGGGATGCGCCAGTCCTTCATCGAGAACAACCTCGCATGCCTTCAGAATGGGAGCATATTCGCCTTCAGCGTAGACGATACGTTTTGGCTCCTTCTTGGCTTTGTTGATCAAACCGCGCATGACTTTGCGTGACATGCCGAGACGGGCTTCCAGCTTTTCCTTATATTCCTCGATGTTAAGCTCGATGCGCGCGACCCCGGATTCCATGGCGGCCTTTGCCACGGCTGCTGCTTCCCAAATCAACACCCGCGGATCGAAGGGCTTGGGAATGATGTACTCGCGCCCGAACTCCATCTTGTCCAGTCGATAAGCTTTGATCACGGTAAAAGGCACCGGCTCCCTGGCAAGGTCGGCGAGGGCGTGGGCTGCGGCAACTTTCATCTCCTCGGTAATAGCCGTCGCCCGGACGTCCAGGGCGCCACGAAAAATGAACGGAAAGCCGAGCACGTTGTTGACCTGATTCGGGAAATCGCTGCGGCCGGTGGCCATAATGATATCATCGCGCGCTTCGAGGGCATCATCGTAGGTAATTTCAGGATCGGGATTGGCCATGGCAAAAATGATGGGCGAATCTGCCATGCTGCGTACCATGTCTTTGCTGACCACGTTCGGTCCGGACACGCCGCAAAACACATCAGCGCCATGCATGGCATCTGCCAGGGTTCGCGCCTCGGTCTTGACAGCGAACAAAGCTTTGTAGGGATTCATGCCGGCCTCGCGGCCTTCGTATATCACGCCCTTGCTGTCACACATGATGATGTTAGACTTGCGCACACCAAGCTGCACGTAAAATTTGGCACAGGCGATACCGGCAGCGCCGGCGCCATTAACCACTACTTTCATGTCCTGTAATTTCTTGCCTACGATCTCGGCTGCATTCAACAGGCCGGCGCCGGAAATGATGGCTGTTCCATGTTGGTCATCGTGAAAGACCGGGATGTTGAGCTGCTTTTTCAACGCTTCTTCGATATAGAAACACTCCGGCGCCTTGATATCCTCGAGATTGATCCCGCCAAAAGTTGGCTCAAGCAGCTTCACTGCCTGAATCAGCTCGTCAGGATCGTGTGTGTCCATTTCGATATCGAATACATCGATGTCAGCAAAACGTTTGAACAGTACACCTTTGCCCTCCATCACCGGTTTGCCGGCAGCAGCGCCGATGTCTCCCAGACCCAGGACGGCCGTACCATTGGTAACCACCGCTACCAGGTTGCCTTTTGCCGTATACTTGAACACATCATCGGGGTTTTTGTGAATGGCGCGGCAAGGTTCGGCTACGCCCGGAGTGTAGGCTAATGACAGATCCTTTTGGGTGACACACGGTTTTGTTGTAACGACCTCGATCTTGCCCGGTCGGTTGCCCTGATGATACCGCAGGGCTTCTTCTTTGCTGATCATTATTATTTGACCTCCGTCAATGCAACGCTTTTCGCGTCGGGTTTAGTTGTGGGTGCCGCTTCCCTGCTGAGGTTCATCGGTCGTCAGTAAATCCGTAAGCGATGATCACGATATCTGGTCTGCGCGACCTCAATAGATAAATTCATTAATATCATAGGTTGCAACCCTCGGCCCACCCATGCCTTTGTGCAACCTGAATCCTTCCAACATAACTTGTTTTTGCAGTTCTAATTCCTCTTCAGAGAGAAATTCTACGCCCTCGCGCTTCATATTTTCAGAATAGACGCTGCCAGGCAAGGCAACGAGCGGTGAAAAATAGATGATATCGCCCACATCCAATGACATCTCGCGGATAGCGCGGATGGTATCCTCGATGTGCTGCTCATAGAATCGTTTGCCGCCGGCGCCCAGCAGAACAATAATGCCGACATTCACGCCGCCCTTCTTGATGGTCTCGACCGCACGCAGCAGTCGCTCAGTGGATGCCGGTTTATGCAGAAATTTGAGCAGCTCATCGCAGCCGCTTTCCATGCCAAAATAGATACGCCGCACCTGGCGGGCGCGCAGCTCGGCAATGTCTTCCGCTGTTTTTCTCTTGTCATAAAGACCGGACATGAAGCCATAGATGCCGCCCAGGACCGGTTTTCCAGAATTGCCACCGCCGGAAAATCTGTCATTCGAAAAACTGAAATGCTCATGGATCACGTCGAGAAATGCCAGAAGTTTTTTCTGAGACAGATCGAAAGCATTCGCCTCCCCCAGAAACAGCGATTTGCGCAGCACGACGGCTTCACCAAAGTAGTTTTTCACAGCTTCTAGATGGGCGGTAAATTCCTCCGGCGGCTTAACTCTGAAAGACTGTTCATTGTAGAAATGGCAAAAAGTACAATCGTTATAGGAACATCCCTCGGTTGCTTGCAACACCAGCGCCATGTACATGTCTGGCGGCAGAATACCAATGGGGCGGTAGACGCGCCGGAAAAGGCGTGCATCCTGCTCGAGGTGGCGAAAGTTGTAGTGCAAAATACGGCCGAGAGCATCGATAACAGGGGCAACATCGCCTGATTCAGCAGTCTTCAGGACGCGGAATCTTCCTTTGCTGATCAGAAAATGGAGCTTCGAGACATCAGTTTGAATGTCATTCAACAGGTCCTTGATCGCAGCCTTAGTCAGCCACCGGCGCGTGCGTCTCCGGTCAATGCCTTTGCCAACGGACCACTTTTCAAGGACCTGGTTTTCCAGACTTCGCTGAAAGGTGTGCCCCTCACGCACGGCCGTCACCAGTCGCCCTTTCAGATCGAAGGTGTAAATGGTGAAGATATTGACCGAAACCGAAATGGCCTGTTTTTTGACATTTATGAGCACGTGGTCTTCGGCGCCGCCGTTGCTCATGCTTGTCAGAACTTCGAATAACATAAACTTCTGCTCATCGTTGGCTCATGGAACTGCCGCGGGCAACTTTGTATTGATTGTACAATTCGATAAACGCCTCGGGAGCCTTTCTGAATGCTTCGAGACACATCTCACATTCGAAATAATAGGATTCTCCCAAAAACATCTTATGCAATCCTGCCGCATCCGCGCGCTCGGTCGACACCGAAGCGTAACACACTGGACAGACGGCGTCAGCTTTATCGGGCGAAACCCGCTCTTGCCGATAGGCATGCAGCTCGGCAACAAAATAGCTCACCAGCCGGTTTTCTTCAGCGGTCAGCTCAACGGACGGCATGCTCGAATCCTCGACAAACTTCAGATGCGTCTGGATAAATAAGCTATCGTTTGCCAGGAATGGATTGGTCAAATCCGGCGCATCGTACTCCACTTCTTCTTCACCGATATAATGGCATTGCCCACACTGATACTGCTCAAAAACCCGCTTGCCCTTCAGAGCAAGTTGACTCAAGTCGGCTGATTCAGCAGGTTGTTGCTGACACGCGCCCAGGCCCAGTACGGCAAATCCCACCAAAACAATTGGCCAAAAGTTTGGTCTGCTCATGGGTTCCTCCTTTAAACAGTTAGATACCGTTTGCTTTTTTGACCCGGATTGAAAGAACGGGGTAGGTGGCGATTCGAATAACCTTTTCGGTAACACTGCCAAGCAGGACTTTTGATAAACCCGTACGTCCATGCGTTGCCATCGCGATCAGGTCCACATCCCAGTCCTGAGCAAAAGCCAGGATGCCATATCCTGCCGAGCCGACGTGGTGGCGGATAAATTTGCGTGTCTCGATCTTTTCGAACTCTTCCGGCAACTGCCATTGCTCGCTAAGTTTCTGTTTTATTTTTTCGAAGTAATCATACTCGCGGGCCTGGCTCTCGGGGTCGCTGTGGTGGCCCATTTCTACAATATGCAGAAGGTCGATTTCCGCTTGAAAGGTCTTTGCGATTGCGGCCACAGTTGGCAAGATCGCGTGCGAGAGCGGCGAGAAGTCTACCGGAACCAGGATGCGCCTGATCGGCAGGCCGCCGGGCTTCGCATGCACAGTCAGCACAGGCAAGTCGGAATAGCGCGCCACTTTCTCCCCGGTTGAGCCGAGAAACAAGCGTTCGAAATTCGAATGTCCTTTTGCCCCCAGAATGATGAGATCGAAGTCACCTTCTTTAGCGAAGTCCAGAATTTCGATGTAGGGTGTGCCCGCGCGGATCGCCTTCTTGAAATTGCCGGCCCAGTCATCCGTAAAATCGTTGAATTGCTCGGCCAGGTCCTCTTCTTTGTGCAGACCGTAGGATGGGAAATCAGGCATCAGGGCGGAGTACGCTTCCGTCATGTTGGGCGAAACGTGCAACAGCACAAGCTCGGAGTCGAACGCCCTGGCAAAGCTTTTCGCATAATTCAAAGCACCCCGTGACGCTTCTGAAAAGTCGACAGGGCACAGGATTTTCTTAAATAGCATCATTTGGCCATCTCCTACCTTTTGTCGGCCTCAGATAACCTTGCCGGGCAGCGACAAGCGCGCCAACCTGGGATCTCGTCTGACCGGTATAACCCAATCATGGCAACAGCTTCCTTTCGTGGGCAAAGTCTTCCAATTCCCCGCGGAAGTCAGGGTGTGCAATTTGAATAAGAGCTTCGGCGCGCTCGCGCAGACTCTTGCCATGCAAGTTTGCAATGCCGAACTCAGTGGCGACATAGTGCACATCGCCGCGGCTGGTAACCACGCCGGCGCCTTCCTTCAGATGCGGCACGATGCGTGAAAGCGCGCCTTTCTTCGCGGTTGCAGGCAGCGCAATGATCGGTTTGCCGCGGCTGGCTCTGGCCGCGCCGCGGATAAAATCTACCTGGCCGCCAAAGCCGGAATAGATTGTATACCCGATGGAGTCCGAACACACCTGGCCGGTCAGGTCCACCTCAACGGCGGAATTGATGGCCACAATGCCTTCATTCTTGGCTACGATAAATGGATCGTTGGTGTAATCGACTTGATGCAGTTCAAAGAGGGGGTTGTTGTGAATGTAGCCGTAGAGCTCCGAACTACCCAGAGCAAATGTAGCAATAACTTTCCCTGGATGCAAGGTTTTCAGCTTGTTGGTGACGACGCCGGATTCGATCGCTTCCATCACGCCATCCGACACCATCTCTGTGTGGATGCCGAGGTCTTTACGGTCGCGTAGAAGCGACAGCACTGCGTCCGGGATGCCGCCAATACCGAGCTGCAAAGTCGCGCCATCTTCGATGACGGACATGATGTTCTGGGCGATCCTGGTTTCCACCTCTGTTGATGACGGGCGCGAAAGCGTGGGCAGGTCAACGGCCACCTCCACAATGCTGTCAACTTGCGATACGTGTAGAAAGCAATCTCCCAACGTACGCGGCATCTGCTCATTAACCTGCACGATCACGGTTTTGGCTGTTTCGGCAGCCGCCTTGCTCGCTGCATTCTCAACGCCAAGGGATAAGAAGCCATGGTCATCGGGCGGCGAGGTGTGAATCAGGGCGACATCCAGTTGGATCTGTTCGCGGAACAGCCGCGGTATCTCATACAGGAAGATGGGGAAATAGTCAGCACGGCCCTCATTGACCGCCTGGCGGTCTGCCGGCCCGACAAACAACGATTTGTGCCGAAAGTGCCCCTTCATCTCCGGACGCGATAGCGGGTCATCTCCCATCAACAGCAGGTGAAATACCTCGACATCCTTGAGCTCTTCCTTACGGTTGGCAAGCGCGTTCAATATTACGTACGGCGTTGCTGCATTACCTGAGCTGTAAAGCTTGTCGCCACTCTTGATGAGCTTAACCGCCTCATCGGCGCTTACTACCTTGTTTTTGTAATCTTCCATCCATTTCATTTCGGGAATAAACTCCTTTGCTGTGGTCGATAGCCGTCAGTCCTGTTCGAGCGCTTCGTAATCCAGATCGAATAAGTCCGAAAGCGCTTTAAGCGTGCTGCGTCCGTCTGCCAGATAGGTGCCGCTGCGCAAGCACTGAAACCGTTGTACTGCCTTCGGCATGCCCAATTTAGCTACCTGCAGCAGCCAGGGCAATACGGAATTGTTGAGCGCGTGTGCAGCCGTTCTGGCCACCATTGCCGTTATGTTCGGCACGCAATAATGTGTGACGCCATGCTGCACAAAGGTCGGCGATGACAATCTGGTCGGCCGGCTGGTGGCGACGCAACCACCCTGGTCGATAGAGACGTCCAGTATGACGGAGCCGGGTTTCATTTCCTGAACGAGCTCCACCGGAACCAGGTGTGGTGTTTTGTGGCCGCGCACCAGCACAGCACCGACCAGAACATCCGCAAAGCGTACGGCGCGTTCTACCAGGAGCGGGGTAACGATCGAAGTGGCAACGCGTTTATTAAGGGAATGGTCTAATTCGCGCAATTTTTGAACGTCTCTATCGAGCACGAGCACCTGTGCCCCCAGGGCCGAGAATGAGCGGGCTGCGTTCACTCCTACTACGCCAGCGCCCAGAATCACTACATTTGCCGGTGGAATGCCAGCAACCCCGGTTAGCGTGATGCCGCGGCCGCCGGAGGTGCTCTCCAGATAGCGGCCCGCGATCTGCGGCAGCAGCACGCCGGCGATCTCGCTCATGGCAGTCAGGATGGTCAAGCGACCGTCAGGCGGCGCTTCAGCAAACTCATAGCCGAGCGCTGTAACCTTGCGCTCGAGCAAACGCTCGATAACAGGCCGACGCGCCATGCCCAAATTTAAGAACGAGAACACGACCTTGCCCGTCTCAAACAGAACGCTCTCTTCTTCGGTCGGAGGCTGAACTTTTACCACCAGGTCTGCCCGCTTGAAAGCCTCCTGGTTGGAAAAAACAATCTCAGCTCCGACCTCACGGAATTCTTCGTCGGAGAATCCACACGATTCTCCTGCTCCGCTCTCTACAAAGACGGTATGGCCTTCGTTTATGAGTGCATACACCCCAACAGGTGTGAGGGCAATGCGTCTTTCATCAACAGCAACTTCGTTTGGAATGCCGATGTTCATACCCGGTCTCCTCCGAGGGACTGATTTCGGTTTTGCTTTAATTACACCAAAAAGATTGGGCAAGTGATATGCCAGAATGTGCGACCACGGCCAGACATTTAAAAACAATTAGTTAAGCAAAACGGCGCCGCGGCATCTTCTGAAAAAAACTCTTATTCGTGGGAATTGCTGCGGGAGAATTCTTGATTTTGGGAACACAAGAGGTCAGAATATAGGGTCCGGTTCGCGGAGTGCAATACTTCAGTATTGCGTTTGTTAGGAGTGCAATACTTTAGTATTGCGTTGGTTAAGCTCGACGCAAGCACCTAACACAAAAAAACACTGAAACACTAAAGTGTTTCAGTCCGGGCGCGCACCCGGAGTGCAATACTTCAGTATTGCGTTTTTTGCTCTTATACGCCCCTCCAACCAACCCCACAACACTGAAACACTAAAGTGTTTCACTCCGGCTGCGCACCCGGAGTGCAATACTTTAGTATTGCATTGGTTAAGCTGGCACGCAAGCACGAACACACACCACAACACTGAAACACTAGAGTGTTTCACGCTTGGGATGCAATACTTTAGTATTGAGCTTTTGCTCTTGTACGCCCCGCAACCAACCAAAACACCGAAACACTAAAGTGTTTCACTCCGGGCGCCCCCACGAAGTGCAATACTTCAGTATTGCGTTTTTAGGCCCGTGCATTGACACCGGGACGAAGCCCGGTGTCAATGAGAGTCTCCTGTGGCCATCTGGCACTATTTGAGCAGCAACATTTTGCGGGTCAGAGTAAAATCTCCGGCGGATAATCTGTAGACGTACACGCCGCTGACCAGGTCGGAGGCCGTGAAAGACACCTCGTGCCAGCCTGCGGACAGAGAGGCCTCAGATAGCACGCGCTGGACTTCCTGGCCCAGTAGATTGTAAACGGCGAGCGTGACACGCCCTTGTTGCGGCAAGGAAAACCTGATGCTGGTGGTCGGATTAAACGGATTCGGATAGTTCTGCTCTAACCTGAAGCCTTCTGGCAACTGCTTGCCGGCGTCGGCAACGGAGGTTACGTTCATCGCAAGTTTTACCATTTGCGCCTCCGAAAGCGGCGTCGCGAACAACATATGCGCCGCATCCGCGCCCGACTTCAGGAATGTCCACTTCGTCGGATCCAGCGGGCTGTCGATGGGATCGTTGACGTCGCCGGTGAAGGTGACAAAATCAAGCTTGAGTGCTGTCTTCCAATCCTCGGGCACCGGAATGACGCCTTTGGTATTGGTGAGCTGTTTCAACTCTTCGTCCCATTTTGTAACGACGATTTCGCCGGTGCTGGTGTAATTCTGTACCAGTTCCGTGGCGTGGCAATCATCACATCTGCGGCCTTCTTCTGCCACGGTATGACCGTTGAACGCACCAACGGCATAGAACGTGGTGTCCTGGTAGGACAGCGACTGAAACGAGGCCGTTGTCACCTTGCCATGTTTCTCAGAGTTGATCAACATCACAAAACCATTGATAGGGGGCGGGCCCAGAAATCGTTTCTTATCGGCTTCCACCTCCGTCTCAAAATGGCAATTGTAGCAGCTCACCACAGTCTTGGCATGACAGGCGCTGCAGGTGATGTCATCGAGATGCTGGGCGTGCTCCGGTGAATCATCGAGATTTTCAACATTGTGGCAGCCTTCGTTGGTGCAATAGGCTTCAGTTGCGCCCGGCTCCAGCATGGATGAATATTGGTTGCCGTCGCCGTGCATCTCCTTTTGCGTATGGCAATCTGTGCAAACCATGCCTCGGTCGCGGTGCACATCCGAGAACAAAGGCCCGAGGTTCGGATTGTTCGACAGGTTGATTTCCGCGCCCTGACGGCTGTGGCATCCCAGACAGGTCTGCTGTTCGACCGTACTGCCCTTGCCGGCAAAATCGTGGCAATCATTGCAGCCGGGTTCATACGTTTCGGGATCCACGGGATCGCCATTGGCAAAGGTTGCCGCATGACATTGCTGGCATGGCAAGTCAGCCATGGGGATGCCGGTTAGCGCTTCAAAACCACCGTTTTCGGCGCTGTACCAGGTGGCCTTGCCCTCGCGGGTGGCGTGCAGGCTGGTGCTAAAATCTGCTTGTGCCAGCAACATACCCGGCAGCATGGAAATGGTGATGATAGTAATGATTGTAAGTAACGAGTTGGGCTTCATGCCGAGCCTCCTCTCCTTTTGTGGTATTTTAGTGGGGTGTTTTCGCTCCATCACACCTGATGTGTCAGCAAAAGCCATGCCCAACTAAAAAACAAGAACTTACAATCGTTTTCATGAAACATTTTGTTTCATGAAAACTTCCGAAACGGGCTTAAATCGTAAGTTATTCAGAGTCTTAGACGCCAGTGCTGGCGATGAAACGGATCGTTTCAGTGAACCGGTTTGGGGAAACAACGCGAAGGGTATTTCGCAGAAACAGGAGACTTTTTTTCAGAACAGAGAAACGCGCCTCGCAGATGGATCAGAAATTGACCTCAATTCGAAAGCAAATCCAGCTCACGCATTCTGCGCCACAAAGTGGTTCGGCTAATGCCAAGCTCGGTAGCAGCCACTTCCCGGTTCCACTGATTGCGATTGAGCGCCTCGATGATGGTCATCCGGTCATTGTCGTCGGCAGCGCCTGGTGAGCCGTTGCCATTGGAGCGGGATGGATTTGCCTGATGTTTGATAAGGTGCGGCGGCAACTTGCTTTCCGTGATGATATTGCCTCTGAGACGGGCAAATGCATGCTCCAAAATATTTTCAAGTTCGCGTACATTGCCGGGGTAATCATGCATAAGCAACAGCTCATACGCCCGGTCAGAAATCTGATTGACCGATTTGCCCGTTGATTCGCGAAAGCTTCTCATGAAATGGTCAATGAGCAGGGGCAGGTCTTCCCGCCTTTCGCGCAGCGGCGGCAGCGATATCTGAATAACATTAAGCCGATAGTAGAGATCATCCCGAAACGTGCCGTCTTGCACCATCTGCCACAAATTGCGGTTTGTGGCAGCGATCACCCGCACATCGATGGTACAGGTTTCCGAGCTGCCCAGGCGTTGGAATTCACCTTCTTCCAGCACGCGCAACAGCCGAAGCTGAGCCTGGGAAGAAAGATCTCCTACTTCGTCGAGAAAGATGGTGCCGTTGTCAGCAAGTTCAAACCGGCCAACACGATTGGCGTATGCATCCGTGAAAGCGCCTTTGACATGGCCAAAGAGCTCGCTTTCGATCAGCGTATCCGGAATAGCGGCGCAATTCACGCGCACAAAAGGCTGGTTGCTTCTGGGGCTCAGGCATTGGATGGCGCGGGCAACCAATTCTTTGCCGGTACCGCTTTCACCAAGGATAAGCACCGTTGCTTTGCTGTCAGCCACCTCATCGATCATCTCAAATACGGCGCGCATCTTGTTGCTCTTGCCTATTATGCCGCACAGACCGATATCCGTACCATCATCACAACATGACTTTGGTTCGTAGCGCCGGAACGAGACCACGCCGCCCACGGCTTCGCTATCGCTATCCTTCAGGATTGCGGTGTTGACCAGCACCGGCATTCTCTCGCCGTGCCGGTCGCGGTAATCTGTTTCCAGATCGAATGAGGGTACGCCCTGATTCACCGTGGTTGCCAACGGACAGTTGTCGTCACAACAACCAGCCCCAAAGACCTGGCTGCAGGATTTGCCCAGCACCTCGTCTTCCCGCCAACCGGTTATCTGCTCGGCAGCCGAATTGAAGCTGGTAATACGCCATTGTTTGTCAACAGTGAACAAGCCCTCTGCCATGGAAGAGAAGATGGCGTCGCGACCAACGCTGGCCGGAAATTCCGGCGGCGAGGCTCCGGAGCGCACCGAGATGAGCGCACCCACCGTTTTTTCGGGATTTTTGAGAACCGTGAGGTTGGCGATCAGCTCATGAACCTCGCCACTTTCTCGCACCATCTGAAAACGATGGTCCTTGACTTTGTTGCCGGCTCGCAGGGCCAGATTAACCCAACACTTATTCAGCGGCACGGTCGGACAAAAAACGCTGCTGAAATGCCTGCCCTTTACCTGGTCCAGCACAAGGCGCAGGCTACGTGCTGCATATTTGTTGATGTGCCGGACAAAGCCTTCGGAGTCGACTGCAACCAGACCTTCGTTTACAGTGTCTACTACGGATTCCCAAAAATTGAGATTGTCGTTCTGTTCCGGATGTGTCCTGCTCATGATTCACTCTCTACAGCTAGAAGCGTCAATATTGTGCCGATTAATAAGCCGATGCAACGTGCGCCGGTCCACGCCACTTGCGTGAGCGGCGCGGGAAATATTGCCGTTGAAGCGGCGTAACATGCCCAGCAAGTACTGCTTTTCAAATTCATCGATCAACGCCTGCCTTGCGTCTTTCAAAGACAGCTCAAGAGAAACCGGCGGTATCTTGAAATGGCCGTTCATGCTGATATTGTCGGGCAGATCGCTTTTGTGAATCCATTCATCCTGAGCCAATGTCAGAGCGCGCTCGATGGCATTCTCCAGCTCACGGACATTGCCGGGCCACTGGTATTCTTCCAGACAACGCACTGCCCGGTCGGAAATGCCACGGACGACCTTGCTGGTAGATTTTGCATACTTTTCAAGAAAATAACGGGCAAGGTGCGCAATATCGCCCTCGCGCTCGCGCAAGGGCGGCAGCTCGATGGAAATCACATTAAGGCGATAATACAAGTCCTGGCGCAAGATGCCATCCTTCACTGCTTGCTCCAACTTGCGGTTGCTCGCCGAAATAATGCGCACATCCACATCGATAAGCTCATTGCCGCCAACGCGCCGGATTTTGCGGTCCTGCAAGACACGCAACAGCTTCACCTGCATGGCCTGGCTGAGCTCACAAACCTCATCCAGAAAAAATGTGCCTTTGTGCGCATATTCAAACAGTCCCGGTTTTTGACGGTTGGCCCCGGTAAATGCGCCTTTTTCATGGCCGAAAAGCTCACTCTCAAACAGATTCTCCGGAAATGCGCCGCAATTGACGGGCACAAACGCATGCTTGCTGCGCCGGCTGCACGCGTGAATGGCGCGGGCGACCAGCTCTTTGCCGGTGCCGCTTTCGCCGCTGACAGTCACGTTCGCATCGCTGGTTGCTACACGGTCGATGCGTTCGAAAACATCCTGCATCGCCATGCTCTTGCCGGCCAGCCCATGAAAAACAGACCGGGCTTTCGCTTGCCGGTTGCCATTCTGCGTTTGCTGATAAAGCTTTCGATGGGCAAGCGCTCTCTCGACCACTGCGTGCAGTTGCGCAGCCTTGATGGGTTTTTCAACGAAATCAAATGCGCCTTCCTGCACGGCCTGAGCCGTGGCTGCAATCTTGTCCGGAGTAGCAACTACAATAACTGGCACGTCAGGCGCCCGCTCTTTTGCAGTATGCAACAACTCCAGACTATCGAAATCGGGCAGCGTCAAATCGCTAATTATGACATCAACCTTACCTGCCTCGAGCTGTGTAACCGCAGCGGTGCTATCGGATAGCTGCAAAACCTGAAACCCGTCACTGCCCAGGATTTGGGCGCAACCGGCCTGCGATTCGCCGGGATGCTCGACAATCAGAATTCTGGCGCTTGTTTGTGCTTTTTCTTTCATAGAGAAAAAACCAAATTAGCTGTATAAGAAGAACGCAGCACTTGCACGGGCACTAATCCCTCGAACCACTTTCATCTGGCACACGCACTTCAGAGGTCTCTTTCTTGTCTTCGCCGTCTTCGCTGTCTTCGCTGTCCTGGCCTTGTTCTTCGTGGATCTGCTGCCATTCCTGATAATATTCATGCCGCATCTGCTCTTCGGTCAACCTGCCATCAACCATACTGGTGTTCACCGGATAGATTTCCGGGCTGAAGATCACATAGTAGAAATGCCAAACCACGATCGCCAGAGTTGCCAACCACGCTTCATAGAGGTGGATAAATCAATGACCCAGAGCGGGAAAAAAAGCAGGGTGATATTTTCGAACCAGAGCATCAGCCCCGTAACCCCCATGATAACGCCGCCCCAGATAAGCGCAAGATACTCCGCTTTTTCCATGTAGCTAAAATGGCCAAAAGCCGGCGGTTGCTTTTTGTGGCCGAGGTTGAAGGACATGTTCTGCATAAAGTCCTTCAGGTCCTGTCTGTTCGGCAGAAAGGCTTTGCCCAGCTCTCTTCCTCGGCGCGTCGCCGCCATGTAAAAAGCATGGTAAATTCCCAGAATGATGAAAGCTGCACCGGCAACGCGATG
>CAZVSL010000045.1:15460-18761 GCA_964629935.1 uncultured Calditrichaceae bacterium
CAACCACGCGCGGAAATCCGGGAATACCTCTATGCCCAGAAAAGGCTGCACCCACCAGGATTCAGGGTATTTTAGTGCGAAACCGGTAAGGACCAGCAGAATAAAACTTATGGCCAATATCCAGTGTTGAGCACGTTCATTGCCAAGCCATCTTAGATATGGTTTCTTTTCGGAACCGTCGAATATCGTCAAGGTCTTCATGCCTCTTCCCTTTGCCTAACTTTTCTCTTCGCCTTGTTGATGAAGTCAGCGCTATTGTGCAAGATCATACCTCCGATCACGATGACGATCAACCAGATGTACACGCTTTTCACGAGCTGCACAATTCGCCCGGGCGCCGTGCTCGTGGTTAAATGCACAGACCCTCGTGCCACATTCTCGGTGAAATCAGGATGGCAGGAGCCGCAAGTTTTCCGCAGATTGGCCGGGTTCACCAATGATTTAGGATCTGATGACGGCAGAATGTTGTGAATTCCGTGACAACTCGCACAGTTTGCAGCGGAGAGCGAGCCGCCGCGGATAGCCAATCCATGAAAACTTTCCTCGAAAGTCTCGACCCGGGATTCGGCCAGGCCGTAGCGCCCGGTTATCAGCTCGGAACCGTGGCATCTTTCACATGTTTCTGCTGCCACCCGCAATGGATGCACGGGCGACTTCGGATCTTCGGGCGATCTGACCTGATGTTCGCCGTGGCAATCCGTACACACAGGCGCATCACGCACGCCCTTGGCCGCGGCCACACCGTGCACGCTTTCGACATACTGCTCATAAATTTCGCCGTGGCACTGGCCGCAGGTTTCCGGAACGTTGGTCCAGAAGATAGGCGAATCGGGATCATCCATAGGACGTGTTTTATGCGACTCATGGCAGCTCGCACATGTAGCGGCATCGTAATTCTGCTCAGACATTACGGCAACGCCGTGGACACTATTCTCATAAGCCGCCAACGGGTTGGCGATGGGAATGTTATACTTTTTTACAACCTGGGGATCGGCATGGCATACAGCACATGTTCTGGCCAGGCGCAATGGATGGACCCTGGAAGCCGGATTTGCAGAAGGAAGAATATCATGCTTGCCGTGGCAGTCCGTGCATGAAACAAACGGCAGGTCGTTCTCAGTGCGGGCCTCGGCATGAATGCTCTTGCCGAAATCCTCCGCGGCGCCGTCGTGGCACATGCCACAATCGACCGGCGCCAGGGTTTCAGCGTGCGGAATTTCCTCTGCATCAAAATGACAATCGACGCAGGCAAACTCGCCATGGATGGATACCGCAAATTTCGTGGAGTCGACGTACATGGATATTTCTTCACCGCTTTCCGTGATTTTCGTCAGGTCAGGTTCACTGTGACACTCCATGCAAGCGATATCCTGTCCGGAAACGCTTTTTATGCAAAGAATGAAGCTCAAGACCGTAATAGTCAAAAATTGAATAGACGTAACCACCTAATTTATTCTCCTCTCTCTCGGGATGAAGACTCTCTCTGAATTCTCGATATTAAGAATTTTTGCTGTCGTGGCCAACACTACAATTTTGCTTTGCTTAAATTATCACGTTGAGCACCCTCAAAAAGAATGCCAGTCTTATATAAACTGGCTAAGTAACTGCATTAAAACTACTTATGAAAAAACTTGCAGTCAAGTGAAATTCTCATAAATCGCAATATCGTCGTGAGTCATTCCGATTTTTAAGAAGAAATGAGCTTCTCTGCAAGAAAATCAATTGAACTGAATCATTTCTGAAGCGGCAAGACCGGCAGGCGAAAATCGGAATCCAAAACCGTAAGTCGTGACTTGCTATCACGCCCCGGTTCCTAATTTTTCAACTGCCGGCTGCCAATAATGTTACATCAGGCAGAAATCTATCGTAGCCAGGGCACAGCCAGCAAGAGATGTTGGTTTGTCAATTCAAGAACGATTCAATTTAGCTGTTTCTCTTCGCGCAGAGCATCGAGCTTGACAAGTTCTACGAGTTTCGGGATGGCGCGTTTGACTTCTTCAGATAATCCCAGACCACCATCGAAATCCTTACCTTCCACGCCGTAAACGATGAGTCGTTCTGGCAGTTGATTGAGTGCTCGCGCCATTTCTATGGCTTCGGCTACGCTAAATGAATGTGTCGAATAGTTGAAGAACTGAGTCGGAATGGATTCTTTGTTTGCCTCAAACCGAAAAACGGATCCTGGTTCAGCATCGGAATAAACCGCGTCAAAGACAAACACGATGGATTTGTCTTTCATGGCTTCAATCAGAGTTGCACCCTCACCGGTTGCTTCGATAACCATGGCCTGAGGCAGATGCTCCTTCTTGAGCTGATTTACAATTTCCCACCCTATGCCGTCGTCATGGCGATAAGGGTTGCCAATACCGATGAGGGTCAAGGTATTGCTAACTTCGGGGCCCTTCGTTGTTTTGCGCATGTTTCTCATCCCGGTTATTGGTTCTATAAGAATAACAGGGCAAGCGAGTCAGGGGCGGCGCTGGCACGCGCCCTTGCGCATGTCGCCCTTGTGGGTTCTACTTGAGCAAGGCCTCACTTTTTAGTACAACAGCGAAAGATAGTTCTTGAAAGCCGTTGAAACGGCTAAATGATGTGGAAAGCTTCTCATTAACACCTGGATTAATCCAGGTGTTAATGAGATTGAGAAGCTTTTGCAGGAACCGTTTCAACGGTTTCTCCCAAAGTTTCACTGTAGTATTAACATAAGAAAAGTAGTCCAAACGTCAAGGGATTATGACAGTAATTCAATTATTATCGTCAGTATACCGTCCTCTACCTGATAGTGGACAGGCAAATCTTGCTTCTTTAGAAACGAGCGAATGGCACGGTTCTCAGGCAACAAGCTGGCTCTTAGCTGTTGAAAACCGTGGACGCGCGCGATTTCAACCAAACGAAGCAGAAGTTCGCTGCCCAGTCCCATGCTCTGAAAAGCATCGGCGACCACGACTGCGACCTCGGCATTGTTTGAGTCCGCAATACGGCTAATTCTCGCCACCGCTATGATTTTCGGTCCATCTTTGCTGCGCGGCTGTCTCTCAGCCACAAGCACATGCTCATCTGCGTCGCCGGGAGAACAAACGCGAGCCAGCCGCTCCGGTGCGATGCGCGTACTGAGCTTCAGGTTCTTGAAATAGCGCAGGTAGACTGTGCGGTCGGACAAAGACTTGTGAAAGTCGACCATCAGCTTTGCATCCGCAGCACGGATCGGTCTGATGGTCACGCTGTCTCCGTTCCGGAGCCGCCAGGTGTACGGTTTAAGGATAGGAGCCTGCGCGGACATTGTATCCTCTGAGCTTGTGAG
>CAZVSL010000045.1:18771-20581 GCA_964629935.1 uncultured Calditrichaceae bacterium
CCATACTCAGACTGCCGCCCATCAACTCCGCTCCACCGTCAGTTTCAGAAAGTGTGTGGAGCAGGAAATGCACGGGTCATAATTACGAATGGCCTGTTCACACTGCCACTGCAGCTTATCATCCGGCAGTTCAAGATTCGCCGGAATGAAGTTGCGCAAATCGCTTTCTATGGTTTTCTGGTTAACCGCCGTCGGCGAGACGATTTTGGCGTCCTGAATGATCCCGTCATCATCTATAGTGTAACGGTGGTAACAGATGCCGCGCGGCGCTTCGGTGGCGCCATAACCGGTGCCAGCACGCGGCTCAACCTCCACTGCCGGCCTGTCCGGCATATCGTAATTTTCGACCACGCTAATGGCCTCTTCGAAGGCATAGACGGTTTCGATGGCGCGCACGATGATGCTCTTGAACGGATTCGTGACTACCTTCTTGAGGCCGGCCTCTTTGGCCAGCTCCTTTGCCATGGGCGTAAGCTGGTCAAAATTGAGGCTATAACGCGCCATGGGCCCGAGGAAACAGGAGCCGCGGCCTTTCACCCGGGTATGCAGCGCCGTAGAATGTTTGACATGCTCCTCGATCAGGTGGTCATCATAGGCGCTGATGGGCGCTTCGATACCTTTGTTGGAGACCAGCCCGCCTTCTATGATAGCGTACTCCTTCGGATGTCGCAAGGCGACAAATTCGTAGTCCTGCTCGAATTCCGGGAACGGGAACGTTGCTACCAGCTTCACGGTTTCGATGGCGGCTTCCAGTCCCCACTTCAGCTCAGGCATAAGCTGATTGAGCGTCTGCCTGGAAGGCACCTTGTAGAAGCCGCCAATCCGCAGATTGATCGGGTGAATCTCACGGCCGCCCAAAAGCACCATGATCTGGTTGCCGATCTTTTTCATACGCAAAGCCCGCTGCACAGCCTCGGGATAGTCTTTTGCCATACGAATGGCGTCTTCGTAGCCGAGAAAATCGGGAGCATGTAGCATGTAGATGTGCAGCACGTGGCTCTCGATCCATTCGCCGCAGTAGACCAGCCGGCGCAGGTCCCGTATGGGCCCGTCCACTTTGACATCACAGATGTCTTCCATTGCTTGCGAGGCGCCGAGCTGATAGGCGATGGGGCAGATACCACAAATGCGGGCAGTGATATCCGGGGCTTCGCGGAAATCTCGTCCGCGCAAAAACGCTTCAAAGAATCTCGGTGGTTCGAATATCTTGAGCTTTACATCTTTAAGCTGATTCTCTTTAAGCCTGATATGGAGGGCGCCCTCGCCTTCCACACGGGCCAGATAATCTACTTTTATAGTCCTGGTCGATCTTTTCTTTCCGTTCTGTGAACGCATGATTTACTCCTGGTGACAAACCGGAAATCGTAATTCGTTATTCGCCCCTCGATAACCGGAATTCGAATTTCTGCTCAAAGCCCGCAGGTCCGCTATCCGATTTTTGGTTTTCTGGTTTCGATTGTCAGTTTACGATTTCCGGTTTCCGGTTCTTCAATTCTGGCTAAACCTCGCCACAATCACATTTTTGTACAGCCGTCCTGCTCAGGTAATATGCTCATACCTGATGCTTTCTCTACGAAACTCCTCGGCGTGTGCATTGAAGGACCTTAGCACGCGCATGATGCCGGCATCATCGACGCCGAGCTCCGTCCACTGCTCGGTCAAAGCCGGGGCGTTAGGCGTCTCCATCGGCCCGAAGCAGCCGTAGCAGCCGCGGTTGAATGAGGGACACAGGACGCCGCAGCCGCTGTGCGTTATCGGTCCCAGGCACGGGGTGCCGTGTGAAACCATCACGCACGGAATGCCGGCGCGT
>CAZVSL010000046.1:0-2459 GCA_964629935.1 uncultured Calditrichaceae bacterium
TGTGCACTCTCAATTATATCGGTACCGCTGTACAGATCAATAAGTCGGCCATCGGGTGCGACATAATTGTGTGTGCGTGAAAGATGGCTGTTTGACCAGTTGAGATTGTAATCCGCACGGCCAACGTAATATTGCACTGACAGCGGCAGCGTCGAGAGTAAGAGGTCCTCGTCGCTTACTTTGGGTTTAATAAAAGCCGCGGCTTCCTTCCATTCATTGTGATAAATGGCGCCGTTGAAATGGCCATCCGGCAGACGCGGTATCTTCTGCGCCAGACGGAATCCCGGGGTCAGCGGCAGCCAAACAAGGCAAATTCCGATGAGTGCAACCTCACGCAAACCATGATTGCGTAATAAGCCCAACTTGTTTTCGTTCAAAAACGTCCTCTTGCTGGCAAGAAGGCCTGCCAGCTCACTCAAAGTGAATCCAGCAAGCAGAAACAGAATGGGATAAACATGATAAATGTAATCATTCTTACGGTATTGAAAAACAAAGCTAAACATCAGCACCGGTACGATGAAACTTATCAAACTGTAGATTCCGGCCTTGTGCCACCGCCTGACAATTAGAGCAGCGCCCATCAGAAACAGTAGAAAAACCGGAAAATGTTCCATGCTGAAGATAAACTCGAATATGCGCCATTCGTTCTGCGCCGAGCTTACACCCGCCCACCTCGGCTGGTAACCAACAGCGTAGGCGATAAATTCACGCAGCGGTGGAATAAGGGCTGCAATTAAAATAAGCATAAGCGCAAGCGCAGAAAGAGCAACATACTTGTTCTGTAAAACCGAGCGAAGCTCTATTTCCTGCTTGCGCGCCTGCACGAGACTCCTGGCGGCCATAACGAACAGATATACCAACAAGCTTAAAAGAAACAGAGCCGCGTTCTGGTGCGAGGTATAGCTCAAGAACAGGAAGAATCCACCTAGCAACAGATAGGGAATGTTAAGATCCCATTTCTGAATTAAACGGCTGAATCTGCGCTTGCCGGAAACTGCATCCAATCCTGGTTTTGATGCTTCGAAACCAAGATAGAAAAAGAACAGCCCAGCCATAAAAAGCAACTGCAGAATCGCGTACATGCGACAGGCGCGCGACCAGCCAATCTCGAAAGGCGCGCAGGTCAGGAGTATGGCAGCGAACAGGCCGGTGCGTGCATCAAACCATTTTCTGCCGATAAAAAAAATCAAAGGGATGGTCAAAATGCCAAAAATTGCCGATGGCACGCGGGTTGAAAACTCGGAAACTCCCAGCACTTTGTAGATTAGCACCAGAGAATGGGTGAGCAAGGGTGTGCGCGGATAGGCATAACCGGATGCCAGCAGCGGCTCGCCGACCCGGCTCTGTGATTGCGCCGCAACCACGAAGTCAAGCTCATCCACCCAGAAGCTTGGCACACCAAGTCCGTAGAGACGCAAGTACGCCCCGAAGGCAATGACGAGTGCAAGCAGGATAAAGTAAGTTCTGTCTCTCGTTTCCACAAATCAGCCGAATTACTCTGCTACCGTGTGCGTTGTCTGAATTTCCTTAGCCGACTCGTTGTCTATCTCCGAAGCTGCTGATGGCTCTTTTTCTAAAGCTGCCTTACGACCCCTCCAAAAGCCGACCGTGTACGCCACAAGTCCTAAGAAAATCAGTGGATACAACCCCCAGAATTGCAAGAACAACCCCCTGTCGTGCTTAAAAAACCGCCGAGCGATAAGAAAAGTCCGCGCAAGCGGAATCAACGGAATCAGAGCCGGGACGCGCACGAGAATGCCGCCGACCTGATCCTGCAGCATGCGTACCTGTGCACCGCCAAAGCCGATCTGATATTGATTGCGCAGCACCTTACGCAAGTTGGTGCGGTTGTGGTGTCGCACCCGGATGCCGTGGTGAAAATAAATGCTTTCGCCGAGCAGGTTGATCTTGCGGCAAAACAGCGCGTCACTGCCTTTGATGGTATCCTCGATCTTTCCGACCTTATCGAACACGCTGCGCTTGAAAGATATGTTGCAGGTCGGGATGAACCGCACCTTGCCTTCGGGCATGGCCGGCGCCATTTCGCTGAACTCGAGCAGGTATTCGGCGGTACCGACAAAACTGCGCGGCGTGCCGTTAGCTACCGGGCCGCCAACAACGTTCTTGCCGTTCTTCTGAGACTCGACTATGTTATGCACCCAGGTCTCATTCGCCTGGCAATCCGTGTCGATGAAGGCGATCACCTCGCCGCGCGCCTGCCGGATACCGTACGTACGCGCTGTCCCCGGAAAGGCTCGCTGCGGCAAATGGAAGGTGCGCACGAATGGATAACGTTCATTCAGAAATGGCGTCAGATCTGATTCAGAGCTATCCACAACGATCACTTCGACATCCGGCCGTTGCACCTGGTCACGAATGGAACCCAGGCAAACCGGCAGCCATGCCTTCGAGTTGTAGGCCGGAATGACGATGGACAGGAAGATGTCCGGCGCTTTCTT
>CAZVSL010000046.1:2469-18652 GCA_964629935.1 uncultured Calditrichaceae bacterium
TTCTTTGTCCCGGCTCTGTTTGTTGTGACAGCGGTGCGTTTTTTCATCATAACAGTGTCAATAAGTCCATTTGATTTTTGTCGAAAATTGTTTATTTTTCTTTCTTACTTACATAAGAATTGGACCATTTCTAACGAACCTGGGAAAGCCAACTCATGCAAAGCCAAAAACTCAAAGAAATATCTTCATCAAATAGCCGATCAAGTTGACGATTCCACCACTTTGGAAGATATTTATAAAGAACTTGCCTTGCTTGCGGATATCGAAGAGTCCGAAGCGCAAGAAGAAAGAGGCGAAGTTTATACCCAGACCGAAGTCGAAAACATGGCCAGGAAATGGCTAAAGTAAAGTGGACGAAGAAAGCCACAGGCCAGCTCAAACGAGCGATAAAATACACTAAAGAAGAACAAGGTCCCACATACGCCGAGCTAGTCCCTGTCCAGAATTCTAAGCGCTACCTCACACCTAAGTTCTCATCCGAATAGGCCCGAAAGAGCCTTTGCTTGAACATAAGAAATATGAATATCGGTTTCTTGTTGCCTGGACTTCAAAATCATTTACAAGGTTGCAAGTAATAGTAATGTCACTATTGTGAGAGTTTTTCATACGTCGCAAAATCCTTCCAAGCTTCTCTTCTGAGCAGCTACTTTCACTCGCTATCGCAAGTACTTCTCCAGATTCTTCTCATAAAACTCAGCCGTGCGCTTCACGCCTGTCGCCAAATCCACCTGCGGCGCCCAGCCCACCGCCTCTTGCAGCTTCTGATAAGTCACCACGAATCTTTTGATATCGATAGCTTCACGCGATTTCGGAAAAGGAATGTGGGTGTAGTCACCTTTGCCAACCGCGCGAATGACCGATTTCACCATGTCGAGAAACACCGTCTCGACGCCGGAGCCCACAAAGAAAACCTCGCCGTTGGCCCTGTCTGAAAGCGCGACCCGGATGAACGCATCAACCACATCTGAAATATAAACATAGTCGCGCGTTTGATTGCCCTCGCCATAAACGGTGATGGCTTTGCCCTGCATGGCATTGGCCATAAACCAGTTGAGGATGCCGTAGAAGCCGGCGTGCATCTGGCAGCGCGGGCCGTAGACGTTGTTGAGCCGCAATGACACCGCCGGAAAGCCATAGATTTTACTGTACAGGAACACATACTGCTCGCCGGCCATTTTGTTGATGCCGTATACATCGGTCGGATTCTGGGGATGCTTCTCGTCCACCGGCATGTAAACCGGTTCGCCGATCTGACCTCGCGAGCCGGCAAAGACAACCTTGACGCCGTTATCATTCTTGCGGCACGCCTCGAGCACATTCAGGGCGCCGGTGCAATTTATCTCAGTGTCCAGCTCAGGCTGTTCGATTGAAATCTCGCGGCCAACCTGGGCGGCCATGTGAAAGACGATATCCTGCTGCGGCACGATCTCCAGCAACTGGCCACGATTGCGCACGTCGCCTTTGATGAAGCGCACGTCATTCTTTATCTCTTCGATATTGGCGTGATTCCATCCGTACGGTTCGATGCAGGCATCCAGAATCGTCACTGCGGCGCCAAGCCGGACGCAGCGGTGCGCAATGTTGCTGCCAATGAAACCGAGGCCGCCGGTTATCAGTACTTTCTTGCCATGCATGGTTGTATAGTCAAAGCTGCTCAATTCAACATCTCCTTGATAACGGTGTCTAGTTTCTGTGAGAATATCGCCAGGGTGCAGTTCTGTTGAAAGCGCTCATAACCTGAGTTGGCGATTTTTTCACGCAAGTGCTTGTCATCGCGCAGCCGACGAATCGCATCGGCGATGGCCTGTGGATTGGCACGCTCGACCAGGAGCGCGCTTTCGCCATCTTTCAGCAGCTCCTGCACCGGCTCGTTTTTGGCCGTGATCAGCGGTCGGCCAACGGCAATGGATTCGATCACTTTGTTGGTGAGCACACGCAATGTGCGCGGATTCTCGCCAAAGATACCCAGGCAAGCCTGTGCCCGCGACATGTAATCGGCAAGCTCGTTGTAGGGCACCCAATCGATAAAAGTGCAGTTCTTCAAGTCCAGCTCCTGCGCCAGTTGCCTATCCCGCTCATAAGTGATGCCGCGACCGATGATTTGGAAATGCACGTGTTCATCCCGCAGGATATGGGCGGCCCGCAGGATATATTGCACACCGTGAAAGGGCGCGTATTCGCCGTGAAAGTGCACCAGGAATTTGCCGTTGGCCATCTCGTCATCATACTTGCCGTTGCGACGCGCAACCACGCTTTCGTCAGTGGCGAGGAAAATATGAAAGAACTTCTCCTCGGGTATACCGAATTTCTGTGCATAATCTCTAATATGGTCACGCGTCTCCAGGATAATCCGATCCGCCAGGCGCATAGATAAGACATCAGACCAAAAATAGAAGCGCGCCATCAGACTTTTCTGGCCGCCTTTGCCGCGATCGTTGACCATCGTGTCATAAGTGGAAATGTAGACGTCATACAGAATTGGCTTGCGCGTCAGCAGCCAGACGAAGGGAAACAAAATCTGGCCGTAGAAACCGACCAGCACCAAATCGCAGCCGCGCTGTTTGCGTACGAATTCGAGCAATAGTCCGGGATAGTGCTTAAAAGATCGGTCCGGCGGCAGGCAGGTGACAACCTCGTAGCCAGCTTTTCGCAGTCCCTGGATGATGATGTGTGTGCGGGAGTAGCTGGCTTCCCTGCCGGCGATATAGCAGACCTTTATTTTTCTATTTACCGTTTGCTGCAACTTTTGCTTTCCTGGGGTTCTCTCGGATCTCTAACTTCTTGACGCGATATTGCGTGTCTTCGATCAACCTGCGGTTGCCCCGGATCAGGTCAGCCAGAAAGCCGATCATGATGACCTGAAAGCCGATGAGCATGAGCACTGCGGATAAGATCAAAGATTGAATGTGGCCGTCCCCATCTCCCATGATATAGTAATACAAAAAGCGCAGTGAAATCAGGAGACCGAGCGAGAACACGCTGCCGCCAATCAGGGAGAACGTTTTCAGCGGCTCATACATGGTGTAGATTCGGAAAATGGTCGCTGCTGAGCGCTTGATATAACTTGGAATGCTCCTGAACAACCGCGAGTCCCGCAATTTGCCGTTTGTTTTGACCGGCACGTGGGTGATGGCGATGTTGCTCTTGCCCGCCTGAATGATGGTCTCCAGCGTGTAGGTGAACCCGGAGATGACGTTCAAACGCAGAGCTGCCTCACGGCTGAAAGCACGAAATCCGCTGGTGGTATCCGCGACCTCGGTGTCTGAAATATGGCGGACAACCCAACTGCCGATTTGCTGCAGTTGTTTCTTGACAAAGGAAAAATGTGGAATGCCATTGATCTGGCGGTCGCCAACCACCATATCAGCCTGACCGGCGAGGATTGGCGCGATTAAATCTTTGATGCTGTCACCGCTGTACTGATTGTCGCCGTCGGTGTTGACGATGATGTCCGCGCCCAGCTTGACGCAGGCGTCAAGGCCGCTCATGAAGGCTTCCGCCAGACCTTTGTTATTGGTGTGGCGAACGACATGGTGTACGCCCAATTCGCGCGCTACCTCAACGGTGCGGTCTGTGCTGCCGTCATCGATGATCAGCGTCTCGATCTCATCGACGCCCTCGATGTACGTAGGTAAGTCTCTGAGCGTGACCGGAAGTGTCTTCTCTTCGTTAAGACACGGTATTTGTATGATAAGCTTCAAGTTGTTCGCTGCTCTCTTTACGTTTCAACAGTTTGTGTCATTCAGGAGGAATCTTGTTGGCGGCGAGCAATATGCTGCTAATGAACAAGATTCCTCCTGAATGGCATATAGCCCTTCGCTGTTAACTGCTGCTGCACACTGTTCAGTCCAATACCTCCTCAATCGCATACTCTTTGATCTCTTTCGCATGCGTAAAGATGATCATCTCACCGATCAAGCCGATGGATATCATCTGAATGCCGATAACCAGCAACAAAGCACCCAACAGAAGCAGGGGCCGGCCGGCAATCGGGCCAAACTGAAAAATGCGATAGAAAAACAGATACAGGTTCATGCCTGCGCCAAACAGCGTGAAGATCAGCCCGATAAAGCCGAGAAAGTGCAGCGGCTTCTTCGAATAATTCGTCAGGAAAAAGACGGTGACAATATCGAGCAGTCGCTGAATATACTCGGTGAAATATTTGGATTGCCGGAACTTGCCGGGCAATTGCTCGATTTTCTCGTCGCCGACTTTGAATCCCCGGCGGTCAGCGAGAATGGGCAGGAAAATGTTCAGGTTGCCGTAGAGCGGGATGTCGGTCAGCACCTCGCGTTTGGCAGCAAACACACCGCTATTGATATCGTTGAAAGTTTTCCGCGATACCCATTTGATGAGCAGATTAAACCCACGAGAGATAAACTGATTCAGGGTGGAGTCGCGGCGGGGATAACGCCAGCCCATAACCAGATCGTGACCCTGGTCCAATTTCGCCAGCAGCCTGGGAATCTGGGCGGCATTGACGCGGACACGCGTGGTGAAAAAGACGATTTTGTCGCCATGCGCCTGCTTGAAGCCGGCATCAAAAGCAGCAGATTCTCCAAAAGAGGTGCGCATCCTGATCAGGCGGACGCGGCTGTCTTGCTCTGCTATTTTTTTCAGGACAGACCACGTATTGTCGAGACTGCCATCGTCTACGAATATGATCTCGTAGTCGGTGGCCGTCTCCCGCAAGCTGGTCCGCATGGCGTGATAAATGCTTGCAAGCTCGCTGGCCTGATTCTGGACGGCTACAATAATGGAAGTTTGTACTTCTGTATGGGTCTCAAACGGCGGCACATCGTTGCGCTTGATGTGTGGCTCCGCGGTGATGATGTCTTGTTGCATGATAATCCGTGTAGGTTACTCAGATGCTTAACTGTTTGGCCGAGAAAAATAATCTACCATTTGCCCGTTTTTCTTATTTCCAGTCTTCACGACCATGTTTGCTACCAGACCGTAGAACACGAACTGGCAGCCCGAGATCAAGATGAGAAACGCAAATGCTCCCAGCACGTTGATACCAGAAAAATCGTATGCGCCTGTCAAGATAAGATAGGCACAGAGCAGAAGCGCGAACAGCCCGACCGTATTGAACAGAAAGCCCAGCATACCGAAAAAATGCACCGGCCGGGTCAGATACTTGATGAATAGATTCAGTGTGGTCAAATCCATGATAACGCGAAACGTGCGCGTCAGATTGTACTTTGAGCTGCCGAACCGTCGCGGATGATGGTCGACCACCATCTCTGCGATGCGCGCGCCCTCGATGCTGGCGAGGGCCGGAATGAAACGGTGCATTTCACCGTAAAGCCGGATTTGCTCGATCACTTCCGCCCGATATACTTTCAGTGAGCAGCCGGTATCGTGCAACCTGACGCCGGTGAAAAAGCGGATGATACCGTTGGCAATTTTTGACGGCAGCTTGCGCAGCACCATCTTATCCTTACGGTTCTTGCGCCAGCCGGCCACGATGTCATAGCCCTCTTGCAGCTTCTTAATCATGGCCGGAATATCTTTCGGGTCGTTCTGCAAATCACCGTCCATCGACACGATCACCTCCCCGCTGGCGTGCTCGAAACCGGCAGCCATGGCAGCAGACTGGCCAAAATTGCGCCGAAATTTGATGACTTTCAAACAGTTGTCGCGCTGATGCAAATCGTGTAGTATCTCGTATGTTCGGTCTGTGCTGCCGTCGTCCACCATTATTATTTCGTATGGTCTTGCCAGCGGCTTGAGCACATCGCTGATGCGCTCGTAAAGCAGCTTGACGTTGCCCTCTTCGTTCATCAGCGGCACCACAACCGAGTATGCAATTTCTCTCATTTCTCGTATATCAGCCGAAAGATACGGGTTCGATTCTTCACTAATTTTATTATCGACAGCACCGGCACAAAAACCACCGCTTCCCAAACAGCGGCCTTCAGATTGTGAAAAACCAGCAGACTTTGAACAAACTCGCCGCTGCCGCCTGATTTTTGGATAGACATGAAAATCGGCACCGGTGAGATAAAGTATTCGCTGGTCAGTGGCCAGAACATTGGTACGCCAAACGGCGCCGAGCTGTCGTGCGAGAAGTAATCCAGAAATATGTGCGAAAAATAGATGGACGTGAACAAGGCGAAACGACTCCAAAATCGCTGCCGGTCGCGGAAACAAACTACCAGCGCCAGGCCAAAGCCAACAACCAATGACGCGCCCAGACTGTGACTGACGTAGTGATGATGATACCTGTTGGGTTCCCCTACTATGAAGCCGGGCAAGAAATCGATGTCCGGCAGATTCGCCAATATGATGAAGAAAAAAAGTGTCTTCCACGACACTGTCCGATTCCGCTTCGGAAGCGTGTCGTGCAAAACATACCCCATCATCGCATGTCCAACAGGTAACGGCATAGTCAATCCAGATTAAGTACGAAGTGCAGCCTCAGGCTGCCCCGGATGATTCCACAACAAGCTAAAGCTTGAACAACGAACCTATCCATCAATTACTCTCGATTAATTCCCCGGCCCGTTGCGTCGCCTTGACCACCGTTTTGATCAGAGTGACGCGCAAACCGCCTTCTTCCAGTTCCATCAAGCCATCGATGGTGCAGCCGGCCGGCGTGGTCACGACGTCCTTGAGTAACGCCGGATGTTCGCCGGTTTCCAGCACCATGCTCGCTGCGCCAAGCACCGCCTGCGCCGCCAGCTCGGTGGCAATGTTGCGCGGCAGGCCGGCCTTGACGCCGCCTTCTGCCATAGACTCGATCACAACGTAGATAAACGCCGGACCGCTTGCGCTCAGTCCGGTTACGGCATCCATGTGCTTCTCGTCAAGAATTACCGTCCGGCCAACCTGTTTGAAGATGAACTCCGCCCGCTCGAGATGCTCTTCCGTGGCGTGAGCGCCGGCGCATAAGCCGGTCATGCCCTGCCGGATCAGGCAAGGCGTATTCGGCATGGCGCGCACAACCGGCGCCTGCCTCTGCAACCCTTTTTCGATGAACTCTGTAGTCACCGACGCTGCCACCGAGACGACGAGCTGCTCAGCACTGATGGTTTTTCTGATGTCTTCCAGCACCTCGGAAACGGCCTGCGGTTTGACGCACAGGAGCACGATGTCCGCCCCTTTGGTGGCGCGCTTGTTGTCAGTTGTGGTTTCGATACCATATTTCTCCGCAAGCATTTCCGAGCGCGGTTTGTGGCGCGTTGTGGCCACGATCTGCGCTTTTTTTACTACCTGCGCTTGCAGCAAACTGCTGATGAGCGTCTCCCCCATCTTGCCGGCGCCGAGCACGGCAATCCTGGTTTTGCTTAGCAAGTCCATCCCTCCCGGTTCATGTTTGCCCGTTTGCGAAAAAGTTGATCTCAAGCCACTGATTCACCCTGATGAGCACGGATTTCTTTCTCCACCACAAAGACAGCAAGGAAACACCAAGACCACAAAAGGGCATTGTCGATATGTATGGGTCATCTTTTCGTTCATTCTCTTTCTGTTGCTTGGTGCTACACGGTGACATGGTGGTTGACCTTGTTTCCCACGTTTATTGTCAGTGAAAATCCGTGTTCATCCGTGGCAAAAAAGTCAAATCAGGTTCCAAATTTGACCTGCGAAACTTCAGTAATTGCTTGATAGTCAGCGCCTCTTATCTATGATCGCGCTGGAGTTAAAAGAAGCGGACTCCGGCGAGATAAAGTGCAACAAAAACCGCTTCGATTTTTTTTTTGTGACAATCCATTTCCTCATTGATTATTGTCTAATATCCAACTATCCTGCGCCATCCACAACATCCACATTTTTCCGCAACCACAACTCCAACACCAACATAGCATACAACCGATGCGAATAATCTTTCTTCTTCTGCAAATGCATATCCAGCATTGTCTGGACGACGTCAGGCCGGAATAACCCGCGGCGGTTGATGGCAGCCTCCGATAGTACGTCATTGAACAGCTCGCGGAAGGTGTCCGTATTGCGCATCCAGTTTTTCATGGGCACATTGTGACCCATCTTGTCCTTGCGAAACACGATCTCGTCCGGCAGAATACCTGTCATCGCTTCCTTTTGAATATACTTGACCTGGGAGCCTTTTATCTTCAGCTCAGCCGGGATGGTGGCAGAAAACTCGATCAGCCGGTAGTCATGCAGCGGAAAACGCGCTTCCACACCCCAGGCGCGGGTCAGGCGCAGCCGGTCGACGTGAAAACGCACGAGCGTCTGATAGTCGCCATAGAGGCTGCGACTGAGCAAGTCCGGGCCGTCGGCATCGGCGTAGAGGCTCGTGATGTCATCGTAGGCGTCAAGCTCGCCAAAGCCTGAAATCACCTCCGGCTGACAGAGCTCGGCCAATTCTCTGTCATGGTAGTAGATGCGCCAGCGGTTGCTGAGCAATTCCGGCGGAAAGCTGTAGCTGTAGGCAAAACGCCGGGCTTTGACCCGCAGGCTCTTTTTCTCCTCGGAGTCCGGCAGGAGTCCTGCCGTTCTGGTTATGGCCTGGCGCAGGGGCGCGGGAATGCGGTCGAATTTGGCTGCCATCTGATCGGCAACGTAAACCGGGTGGCCGGCATAGAGCTCGTCGCCGCCATCGCCGGTCAGAATATATTGCACCTTGCCCTGCGCGGCGCGTCCCAGGATGTAAGAGCCCAGCTCCACGCCGATATCGCATAAAGGCTCGTCCATCCAGGTGGCCATGTTTCGCAGGTCCTCGAGGTCTTTGGCTTCAAACTCGATTTCATTATGTTGGGTCTTATAGTGGTTGGCCATGACGCGGGCAAAATAGGACTCATCCACATGCTTGTCATCGCAGCGAAATGAGAACGTATGTACGGTCGCGTCCGCCATGTCAGATAACAACCCGACGATGGAGCTGGAATCCATGCCGCCGCTAAGAAAAGCGCCGGCATCTGAAGAAGGCTCATTTGTGCGGATACCGATGGCGTCCCTGGTCAGACTCACAAGCTCTGCCGCGTAATCATCGACCTTGCGGCCATTTTGATTCTGATAGGAAAGGAACCAATAGCGCTGCTGCCGAAGCTCGCCTTTCTCAACGATCAGGCAATGAGCCGGACGCACTTTATCCACACCTTTGATGAGTGTGTCCAGCCCCGGATTATAGTTGAACAACAGATAATTCCGTACAGCGCGCAGATTCAACTCTGGCGGCTGCGTATATTGCGTCAAGGAGCGCAGCGAAGAGCTGAAGGCCAGCGTATCATGATCCCACGCAAAGTACAGCGGTTCGAAACCAACATGGTCCCGGGCCAGCACGAATCGTTCCCTGGCTGAATCAAAGATAGCGGCTGCGAATTGACCGTTTAAACGCCTGAATCCGGATTGGCCATCTTTTTGATAGATCGCCAACACCAATTGTGCAAAATCGCTGTACGGCGCAACCGGTTGGTCGCCCTGCTTGAAAATATTGCCTGAGAAGGCCACGGCAACTTGCTTGTCAGCACTGAATGCCAGACTCAGGCCATCATCGACGGTGGCGACACCGGTCTCGCAGGTTGCGAGCGCGACGTTGTTGTTGAAATAGGTATTGGTTGCTTTGTCGCCTAGCTGCTCTGGCAGCAAACGGAAAAGCGCATCCTTATCAACCGGACGTTTTCTGTCTTTATGGTATATGCCGTAGATCATATTTACTCCAAACCGAAACGCATCATTTGAACAATCAACTGGAACTCAAATCTTCATCGCCACGAAGGCGCCAAAAGACGCTAAGGGTCACAAAGTTTACCTGGCGAACACGATTCACTTTTCACTTTTCACTTTCGCCGTCTCTTCCTCGCGCAGCACTTCATTATGCTCTTTGCCTTTCCTTCTGTCCCACATGAATTTGGCAGGTACACCGGCAGCGATGGCAAATTCCGGCACATTCTTGTTGACCACGGCATGTGCGCCGATGATGCTGTCGCGTCCGACAGTCACGCCGTCCAGAACCGAGACTGCAGCGCCAAGCCAGACATTCTCTTCAATCATAATGCCTTTTGACGAGCGGCCCTGAAACAGCACGGGAATGTCCGTGCGATCGCTGTCATGGTCGCCGCCCACGAGGTAGCAGAAAGCTGCCATCAGATGGTTCTTCTTGATCACAATGCGGCTCAACGAAGAAATCACGCAGTTGAAACCGATGTTGACGTTATCTTCCAAAATGATGTCACCGTTATGGCATGTAAGAATCGTACCGCGCCCGATGAAGACCCCGTTGTGAATTTCGATGCCTTTGTTGCTCTCGCCCTTGGCGTCGAGCACACAGTTGTCGTCGATCACGACGTTGTCGCCGAGGTGTATCTTGTGCGGGTGACGGATCATGACGTTGGCGCCGATAGCGACGCCGCGGCCCATGGACCCCATTATCAGGCGATAGAGCTTTTGCCGCAGGAACAAGCCAAGTGCACCCGGAACCCAACTCAACAAGGTGATGACAAGCTCATACTTGATGAGGCGCATCAAACCGCCGCCGCCGACAACTATCTCTGTGTACTTTTGCAATGCAGATTTTCTCTCGTCAAAGAGATCTTTCTGCGTGTCCATGATTTCTTTAGAGTTACCATTATTTTGCTCACTCATATCGGATCTCCTTATTTGTCGGTCTTGCTTCCGGAAAGCATAAATTATGCCCCCCAATACACCAAGCGCCAGAATCATGCCGTAGGCAATCCACGAAAACGCCAGCGTCGCCTCATAAGACGCGCCATAGATATTAGCCAGAAAGAAGACAAAGAATGACTCGCGAATACCAATGCCGTTGATGGAGACCGGGATCATCTGCACGAACATCGATAGCGGAATGATGACCAGGAACTTCATCAGCGGCACGTTGAGACCAAGCGCTTCTGAAATCAAATAGTAATGAAAGATGACATTGAACTGTAGCAATAGAGACAAAGCCAGCGACCAGCCCAGGGCTTTGCTTTTGCCCTGAAACGGAGCGAACGCTTCGCTCATTTTCACAACTTGCTTACGCACGAAGCCGCCGCCCGGAATCCTGGCGATGAGATTGACGATGGGATTGCTCTTCGGTGCGTCCGCATCGCCCTGACTGACCGGGCGAAAGAAAATCAGCCAGATCATGGCCAGCATTGCGGCAAATGTACCGAGCGACCAAACCCACAGATTCGCGATCTCCATGGTCAGCTCGGTGGCAAGGGTCAGGGCGAGCACTGCGAAGGCGAGCAGAGCAAACATACCCAGAAAGCGTTCAACCACGACAATGGCCAGTGCCTTCAATTTCGGTATGTCTTGCCGCGCCGTGTCGATAGCCCGATAGCCATCTCCACCGATGGTAGATGGCAGCAAATTGTTAAAAAACATAGCAATGGCGTAAGAGCGCACGAGATACATGACCGGCACTTCAAAACCCTGGGCGCGTAACAAAAGCTGCCAGCGATAAGAGCTGGAGAAATAGCCAATGCCGTGCAGCAAGAATGACAGGACGATCAAGCCCATGTCAGCCGAGGCCATAGACTGCCAGATCTTTGCCAACTCCGCCTGACTCAATAGATAGGCTATGAGCGAGGCGCTAACCAGAATCTTGAATCCCGTCACAAGCCAGCCTTTGATGCCGGATTTCTGTGCGCTGTCGGTGACAGCTTGCATATTTTCAACTGCTGAGGTACTCATTATCTCTCCTTGTGACATTGCGTCCTGGCCTGAACAACCAACTCTGACAGGGCTTGAGCGTACAAAACTTATAGTCGAAACTGGCCGTACCTTGAAGTTATGTTAGGTGGAACTCAACCCTGTCAGAGTTCGATTCCATCCTTCAAGATTTGTTACAATTGTATGACAAAAACTTGACTAAACCTTGAAGGTTTAGTCAAGTTAACCCTTCGCGCCTCGGAATGACCTCCCCGGTCATACGGCTGCTAAATCAACCCTTGCTCGCGATACCATTTTGCCGTGCGCGCCAGCCCGTCACGCAATGAAACTTTTGGCTGGTATCCAAGCTCTTGCCTGGCTTTGGTGATATCAAATGCGCGGTCTTTGGTGAAGAAATCCAGACGGCGGCGATACAGTGGCGGTTCAATGCCAAGCGGCCGGCAGATGTTCTCGCATACAATTGATGCGAGATAGATCGGTTTCAGGGGCAGATGCCGCTTCGGAATCGGTTTATCGAGGACGTCTGCGATGATTCCGACCAATTCTTTGAGCGGCAGATACTCGTCACCGCCAATTGCATACACGTTGCCCACCGCCGATTCCTTTTCGCCAGCCAGGATAAATCCTTCAACCAAATCCTCAACGTAGGTCAGGTGGTAGAGAACCTCGCCGCTGCCAATCATCCGGAACTTGCCGTTGTTGATGAACCGGAAGAGCTTCAAAAAACGCATGTCACCCGGGCCATATATGCCTAACGGCCGCACCACTACGCCTTCAAGGTCATACTTATCAAAGAAAGATAACGCGATCTTCTCGCCTTCCATCTTTGATTCCTGATAATGGTCGCCAGGCTTATAGGGAGCGGTCTCCTTGGCCGGCGGGTTATCGATCTCACCCTGCACGCCCACGGTGCTGCAATGCACAAAACGGCGAACGCCGCTCTGGCGGGCATAGTCAAGCAAACGTCGCGTGCCGTCTACGTTTACCTTCCAGAAAACTTCCCTGGGCAAACCTTCCTGCCGGTAAGCCGCCGCCACGTGGTACACCGTATCGACGTCTTCCAGCATCCCGTTTTCCCGCTTCAACTCCTCCAGATCACCAACAACGGGCACAGCGCCCAGTTTTTTCAGGTGGTGTGTCTTGCTGGTTTTTCGTACAAGCGCCTTTACCCGGTAACCGCGTGCTACCAGCGCCTGACAAAGGTGACTTCCGGTGAATCCACTGCCACCGGTGACAAATACTGTTTTTGACATCTTATACTTTCAACTCGTAAATCTGCCGCGTCATCTCGATTTCGCGGGCGATTTCTTCTTCATTCCAATTCAGTTCTTGTGCCATGATCTGAGCGCAACGCTCGAGCACCTCATCTTCAGGACAGCCGGCGCTGCCAAGAATCGTGCGACGGCGAACGACATCGGCCAGATGGCAGGCCATTTCTTCCCGTACAGCGTACACAATCTCGGCCTGCAGAACGTTGCTGCCTTCGTCGATTCTATTTCGCAATTGCGGTTGTTGCTTGCAGTACTTCAACACTTCGGGATACCCGGCGCCGTAATTCAGTATCAGGTGCTCGATGACGTCCGGCGTTAAGTCATCAAGAGCGCGCGCCTTTTCGCTCTCAATATAGCCTGCAAGCCTGTCAAGGTCGCCGCCATACACGGGCGTTTTGCCAGTGACCGAATCGACCTGTTTGCGCCCCAACTTGGTCAGGGCAAGATCGATAGCCTTTTCGGCAACATCGCGGGCGGTGGTATATTTGACGCTTACGACGGTCACCAGTCCATCCAGACTGCCGTTGACTTTGTGGTCGATAAGTTGATAGCTTTTCAGCAGTTTAACATCGCCGGTTTGCTTGTTGACGCCATCGGACGGCAGCAGGCCGGCGTAATAGAAAACCACGTCATTGCGCGAGAGCTTTGCCGGCGGATACGCCTGGTTTACTTCTGCAATAAAATCCTCGACATGCTGCTCGCTGACTTTGAAGTCACTCGGAGCGCCGCTATATGGCAGATGCACTGTGCCGATCAACGAATAGTCACGCCACGGGGTAATAAAGAACAGACGGGAGCCTTTGCTGATGATGGCGTCTTCATCCTTGAATTCAGACTTGCTCGAAATGCCGACGGCATAGTCATCAAACAATTTGCGTTTGACCACGAGGTTCATAGCCAGAGAGAGTTCGAATTCTATCTCCGGGGTATGGCCGTTCAGGCGCGACAGAAGGGTTTTGGACCACGGCCCGGTGTTGTTGATAACCAGGCTCGCCGCAATATCAAAGGTTTCGCCGCTGAGGTTATCGCGCGCCGTGACACCCGTGACGCGCTCGCCCTCCACTGTGAAATCTGTCATCTCGACGTAATTTGCAGCCACAGCGCCAGATTGAATCGCAGAGTGCAGCATGGCCAGCAGCAGACGCTCGGAATTGTGAACCTGGCAATCGTACCAGACAGCGCCGCCCGTAAGACCGCCATCATCCACGCCGGGTATGATGCGCTTGCACTCGTCTCTGGAGATGACCCGTCCGCGTGGCATGTGTTTCTGAGGTTCGATGGAGCTATTGCGGTCATAGCCGATCAAATCATTGACCAGCAATGCAAACGCCATCACTTCCCTGCCCTTGATGGCGTGGCCGTAGGTTGGCATGATACATTTTAGCGGATGCACAAGATGGGGCGCGATGCGCATCAGGGTACGTCGTTCCGTGATGGATTCGCGCATACGCTTGAAGTCGGCATGTTGCAGATAGCGCAAGCCGCCATGTATGATCTTTAAGCTATTTGATGAGGTTGCTGCGCCAAAGTCATCTTTCTCGATGAGCGCGACTGAAAGCCCGCGCATGGCGGCGTCCCAGGCAGCACATACGCCATAAATACCGCCGCCAACAATCAAGACATCGAACTGAGTCCCCCTCAATTTCGTTACATCCCGTTTCATAACAGAATCCTACTTGCGGGCAAACGCCATGATGTGCCAGCCGGTGTTACGGGTAATACTTCTGGGAATCAGATTGAATAATGGCACGAAAAAAAGATTGAAAAATTGAGCTTTGAGACCCTTTTGCAGTCTTGATTTTACCGGAAATCGTTCTGGCACAAGTTTCACTTCAGAGAATTCAGTCAAGAGAGATTTGAACTCATCGATTGTATACTTCTTCAGAACCGGCGCATCCTCATGCTCCAGCCCAACTCCCAGGGTCATGGACAGGAAATTGAGCCAGGAACGCCGATTGTAAACCATCATGATGGCCTCGCCGCCCGGCTTGAGCACGCGATAAAGCTCAGCGACCATCTTTTGTGCATTGGCAGTATATTGAATGACGCCGTGTGCATAAACCATATCGAACGTATTGTCATCAAACTTCAGTTGTTCTCCGTTGCCTAATTGCAGTTTGCCCGGCACGTTATGATGTTTGAAATACTGTTTGGCCAAGTCAATGGATTGCTGTGCGAGGTCTATGCCGGTCACATTAGCTCCGTTTCGGGCAAAGCGTATCAAATCGATGCCGATGCCGCAGCCAACTTCGAGAATTCTCTTTCCTTTGTATGCGCTAAAATCCACTACTTGCGGCAAATAGCGTAGTTTATCAAAACGGTACTCATCCAGGTCAGCAAAGAAACCGACGGCGCCGACCGGATGGCGAGCTAATTCCAGATCGTGGATGTGCTCATTCCAGTATGTCTGTATTTGTCGTAATACAGGATCATCTAATTGCAACTCCTGTCCTGTTCCGGCGATCGCATCACTCGTCGTGGTCATATTCGGATATTCCTCAATAGTCAGTCGTGGCTCTAAAACAATCGCGCGCCATGGAATAGTGGCCGCATGAACTTAAACACCCGTTTGATACTCACATCTGAATCGCTCAGGCTGAGTGTGCTGGTCGCATCAAACAAATGCTCTGCTTCTGCTTCAAGCTCTGCCTCGCCAGAAATATTTTCGATTTGGTCATGCCAGATTTCGGTAAAAGGCATCTCCCTGATATTTCCAAGCTTGTTGGTCTTCGCCGGACTGGTGAATACATTGCCTCTGGCGTCGATCTGCACGAATGCGAATCTTGGGAGCGGCCGATATTTATGGTCGAAGGCCGGATTGCTCAGCACATTCCGCAACGCCGAATAATATTCTTGCGGACCAGCCAAAGTCTCAGCAAAATCGGTCATCAGCTTATCGAGCTGCTCGATCAAAAGATCGCGCTCGCGGTTTTTTATCTGTAACTCCGGGCCAAATTTAAAGTTCTTGTTGGCCAAAAGCTGCGCCATCTGAAAATGCAAATTGTCGATACCCTTGTTGCAAACAAGCTCCGCCAGCGGCACAAGCTCTTGCACGTTCAGGCTCGTTACTGTGGTACGAATCACAATTTTCAAACTCGAGTTGGCGCGCATCGATTTCAAATTGTCAATCGCCGCCATCGCAAGGTCAAAATAACCGGGCAAGCCACGCAACCTGTCATTCAGAGCCGGGTTGGCGGCATCGAGGGAAATATAGATGACATCGACGCCACTGTCGACCAGTTTTCGGGCTCGTCTCTCCGTCATCAGCAGGCCATTGGTGATCAACTCCGTGGCCAGGTCTTTTGACTTGGCAAAGCCAAGCAAATCCGCCA
>CAZVSL010000046.1:18662-20436 GCA_964629935.1 uncultured Calditrichaceae bacterium
TCCGCCAGGTCGCGCCTGAGCAAGGGTTCACCGCCGCTGAAGACGAGCGTCAGCAGACCGGCATCAGCGAGCTGCGCGATGAGCGATTCTGCCTCGCGCGTGTTCAGAATCGACGCGTCCAGCTTCTGACGCCAGTCGTGGCAGGTCTTGCATCTTGCATTACACGTATTGATCGCTTCCCATTCCGCCACAAACGGCTGTGTTGCCAGCATACTTTCGCCGCGGTTAAAGCGTAGCAAATTCGTCAGATGTCTTATGGGCTGTTTCATAATCGCTGTGTCCGTTCCGTAGGTAGATGTTATGCCAGATTCCGAATACCATCATCGCCCAAAGTCGATGGCTGTGATTCGCAAGTCCGTTCAGGTGCTCGTTGACCAGCGTGTCAACGTAATCCGGATCAAAAAAACCGTCACTTTTTACTTGCTCTCGTCCCAACACCTCCAGCATCAGCGGCTTCAAATCTGCCTTTAGCCAGTTCTTGATTGGGATGCTGAATCCTTCCTTGCCGCGGGTCAAGATATCCTCAGGCAAATGCGGCGCCATCGCTTTCTTCAGCAAATATTTTGTTTTGGCGCCCTTGAGCTTGAGGTTGCCCGGGATCGAAGCCGCAAACTCGACAAAACGATGGTCGAGAAAGGGTACACGCGCCTCCAATGATGCAGCCATGCTCATGCGGTCAACTTTGACCAGGATATCATCCACAAGATAGGTCTTGATATCGACATAGAGCTGGCGATTCAAGCGGTCACTTGTGCCGGCATCATTGAAATAATCGCGGATAAAGCCATAGGAATCGGAACCGCGCAGACTCTCCTGCACGTGAGCTGAATAGAGCTTACGCTTTTCTGCGGCTTGCAAGAACACCATCCAGCGTGTGTGCTGCAAATCTTCCGGCAGGCGCATGCCTTCATCAAAGCGTTTAACGCGATTTACCAGGCCCTTCTTCTTTTCCGTTGGCGGCAGCTTCTCCCATATCGGTGAAAGCAGGCCGTTCCGAAGCGTTCGCGGAAGTTTGCCATAGAGATTGCCCATTCGATTCGCGATGTAAGTGTCGTAGCCTCCGAAGAGCTCATCGCCGCCGTCTCCCGATAGCGCGACCGTTACGAATTCTCGCGCCATTTTCGAGACCAGATAGGTCGGAAATATAGAAAAATCGCCGAAGGGCTCGTCGAGATGGGCTATGAGTTTGTCCGTGAGCTCTACAGCATCCGGCTCGATGACGAACTCATGGTGTTTGGTCCCGAAATGGTTTGCCACGGCCCGGGCATAGTCCGATTCATTGTAGGATGATTCTTTAAAGCCAATGGAAAACGTTTCTACAGGCCGATTCATTTCCTGGCTCATCAGGGCCACGATTGAGCTGGAGTCAATTCCGCCGCTCAGAAACGCGCCCAACGGCACGTCACTCATCAGGCGCATCTTGACCGAATCGCGCAGCAAGTCGACAAGGCGCTCACACAATTCTTCCTCACCAGCTTGTTGTTCTTCGAAGCGGACGTCCCAGTATTCCTTCACCACCACCTCATTGCCCCGCAACCTCAGGGTATGGCCGGCTGGCAGCTTTGAGATTTTCTTGAATATGCTCAGGGGCGCCGGAATATATTCAAAGGTTAGAAAAGTATCAAAGGCGTGTAAGTCTACTTCCCGTTGAATCTCGTCGAGCTGCAAGATCGCTTTCAACTCAGAGCCAAACGCGAACTTATCGGTATCAACATAGTAATACAGGGGTTTGATGCCCAGTCTGTCACGGGCCAGAAAAAGCGAGCGGTCACGC
>CAZVSL010000047.1:0-19982 GCA_964629935.1 uncultured Calditrichaceae bacterium
TCGATGGCGTCAGTTGTAAGCACATTGGCTAACTTCTCCACCCAGTGCCACGGAACGAAAACCGTGCCCGGGCGTGGCCTATCGATCACACGGGTTTCCAGGTCCAGTTCACCGCGGCGCGTAATGATTTTTACCATTTGTTTATCCGCGATGCCCATCTTGCCGGCGTCCTCCGGATGGATTTCGACATAAGGTTTGGGCACAGCGCGTACGAGCTGCGGCACCTGGCCGGTCATGGTCATGGTATGCCAGTGCTCCAGCACGCGTCCGGTGGTCAGAGCGATAGGATATTCGGCATCGGTTGGTTCTTCCGGGCCTTTATCCGGACGCGCAAATACGATGGCTTTGCCATCCGGTTTGCCGTAAAAATACATGCGCCGACCGTTGGCTTTCTCCTTCGGGAACAATGGGTCGCCTTCTACAAAACGGTGCGTGGTACCGGGATGGTCGGTCGATGGCACCGGCCAGCGCAGACCGCGCACTTCTTTCAGCCTGGAGTAAGGCGCACCGGTGAGGTCCATGTCGCGACCCTTGGTGCATTTCAGATACTCATTCCAGACATCTTCCGGCGTCTTGAAGTGTTCGAAGTTTTTGCCATAGCCCAATCTTTTTGCCAGATCGATAAGCGCATCGCCGTCCCAGCGCGTTTCGCCCGGCGCTTGCAGCGCTTTGGCCATATATTGTGAGCGGCGTTCTGTGCAACCGTAGACGCCCTCTTTTTCACCCCAAAATGTGACCGGCAACACGACATCGGCGATCTTTGACGTTTCTGTCGGGTGGAACGACTCAGCCACCACCATGAAGGTATCTTCCATACCTTTGAGATATTTGTTGAGATTTGGCAGCGACTGCGCCGGGTTGGTGCACATGACGTACAGTGCTTTGATCTCGCCATTGGCTACCGCTTCGAACATGGCCATGGTATGTTTACCTGGCTTCGGTTGAATCTTTTCTGCAGGCACATTCCAGATAGCGGCAATTTCCTTACGGTGCTGTTCATTGGCCACAACGCGATGTCCAGGCAGCAGATGACACAAGCCGCCGCCTTCGCGCACGCCGCCGCAGGCGTTGGGTTGACCGGTGAGCGAGAAGGAATCGCTGCCCGGCTTACCGAGTTTGCCCGTGAGCAGGTGCAGGTTGTGAATCAGGTTGTTGAGCCAGACGCCGCGCGTGCGCTGATTCACACCCATGGTCCACATACTCATGGCCGTGCGTGCTTCACCAAACATGCGCGCGACCTTGACGATGTCTTCGGCATCTATGCCGGCCTGTTCCGCTGCATACTCGGGCGTATATTTCTCGAGAAATGCTTTGTAATCATCATAGCTGATAGCGTTCTTGCCGTCATTGAAATTGACCGATTCCTGAATAAACTGCTCGTCTGTAAAGCCCTCTTTGATAAGGATGCGTGCGATAGCGTGCATCAACGCCAGATCGTAGCCGGGCTTGACCTGCAAGTGCATGTCGGCAATCTTATTCGTCGGAGTTTTGCGCGGATCGACTATGATGATCTTCGTATTCGGGTTGTTGCGTTTGCGCTCGACCAGGCGGTCATAAACCACCGGATGCGCCTCGGCTGTGTTGCTTCCGACCAGCAGAAACAGGTCAGCATGGTCGATGTCATCGTAGCTGCCAACCGGTTCATCAGCGCCGAAGGAAGTGAGATAGCCGCCGACCGCACTCGCCATACACAGCCGGGGATTTCCTTCGAAATTGTTGGTGCCGATATGGCCTTTGAACAGCTTGTTGGCGATGTAGGTCTCCTCGGTCTCGCCCTGTCCGGAGCCATAGAACGCAACCGCGTCCGGGCCGTGTGTCTCGATGGCTTCCTTAAACTTGTTTGCCACCAATGACATGGCTTCGTCCCAGCTTGCTTTGACGAGCTTGCCGTTCTTGCGCACCAGCGGATGCATCAGCCTGTTCTTGGCGGTGATCACTTTGTGCAGATAGAAGCCTTTGACGCACAAAAGTCCGTGATTGATGGTGTTTTCCTTGTCGCCCTTGACGGCAACGGGCTTGCCGTCCTGGACGCCCAGCATCACGCCACAGCCAACGCCGCAAAAGCGGCAAACCGATTTATGCCATTCGATGCCTTGCTGCGCCAGCAGCGATTTGGAGCCAAACAGAAAATCGACGCCAATGCTGGCGGCTGCGACGCTGGCTGCCGTGGCTTTGATAAAATCTCTTCGTGTCATGCCCATGACATTTCCTCCATTTAATTATGGAATTTCAGATCATGTCCATCATGGCAGGAGAAGCAACTGGTCGCCTCGATCTTGCTGAAATCAACTTCCTGAGCTGAATGGCAGCCGATGCAGTTGAACGATGCCGGTTTAGCATAAAACTCCACTTCTCCATCTCCGTGACATACAAAACAGCCGATATTGACCAGGCCGTGCTGGCCGCTGCTCCATTGTTGCGTAACCTCAGGCGTGACCTCCTGATGGCATTCCAGGCAGCTAATAGAAAAATCGGCCTCCGGATGTTTCTCATCTTTTGGCGTTTCAGTTTGGAGGGCAGAAAACTGACTGCTGGCAAGGAGCCAGACGCCGGCCAGAACCACGACCATAACTGAAACTGTCCGTAAATATCTTGATTTCATCACAATAGCCTCCTCATTGAAAGGATGGACATGCCCTCCGGGTCAGCTTGAATCCGAGAGGGCTTGTACAGGTCCTAGAACTTGTAAGTGATGGTCATCTTCAGTTCCCACGGATTGGTATCATTTTGGGTGTTGCCGTTGATAAGCAGCAACGCGCCGTCACCAGCGATGAGATAGCCGCCGCGCAGCGTCCAGACCAGTTGATTGTAAATGTTGTAATCGAACTTAAAATCGATCTCGCTGCCGATGGACTTGGAGCTTTCACCGGTGAATTCCGTGGTGGAGATGACGCCATCGCCGTTTGCATCTGCCCAGCCGCTAATATCTTCGGTAGCGCGAATGAGTGAGTAGGAGCCGGCCAGTTTCAGCCTGGGCATCGGTTTGAGCATAATATTGCCCTGGAGGATCGTGGTGTTTTCCAGCTCGCGATAGCCGCGCGTGTTCGGTGCACCCAGTCCCTGCGGCGTGATGCCCTCTTCGTCCGGCATGATGCTGTCTTCCCACAATTCCGTGATGTAAAAAAAGCCCATGGTCTTGAGCTTGTTGACATTGCCGCTGCCGCCGGCGAGATCATCATCACCGGAACCCATGCCAAAGGTGACACCAAGATTGACCTTCGGATTTACGTCCTTGTTGGCTTTCACGTAGAGATTATAGCCGCTGATATCGCCGTCGTTGACATCCAGAAGTTGATTCGGACCGGAATTTGGGTTGGCGATGTCGTCTTTACCGGTCAGATAGTCAAACTCGCCCTTCAGATTCCAGCTGCGGTTGGCATAATCGAGCGTGAGGCCAATGGCGCCGAGCTTGCTGACGTTCGGGGCAAAGCGGGAACGGGCATAGTCGATGCCGTTGGGCATGAAAGCTGTACCATCGTCATCGCCGTTATCCATGTAATACATGCCGTACAGCTCGTAGGTCAGATTGCCGCTCTTGCGGTTGAATTTGGCGAAGAACAGGTCTGCGTCATCATTATCGACGCCCAGAGTGGCGCTGTTGTCGTTGTCAGACAGCTCCGAAAAACCGCCCTGGCCTTCGGAGACGCGCGCCCAGCCGATGCCGAGATTGCCCCACGCAGGCTTGAAATCAACCTGCACGCCGTCAAAATTGCTGTCCAGGATGATCTTGTTGCCCAGCCCATAGTACATACGTCCGACGCGGATGTTAATGGGAATGGCGGCATCAGGCACCATAAAATCCAGGTAGCCGATGTCCACATGAAAACCGTAGTTCGTATCTTTGTTGCTGAATCTCGAGGACAGGTCGGCGTTATCATCTCCATCAAAATCGCCGCGAAAATCATCGTTATCTACGCCCCACCAACCTTGCGCCATATCGAAGCGGGTGACAGCTTTCAGGTGGTCCGACACCGCCAGGCTGAGGTTCAACCTGAGCATTTGCACGACATAGTTGTCATTGTATTCTGTCCTCCCGAAGAAAAAATCCTGCTGCTTTTGAAACCAGGCTGTATAAACACCGCCAACCTTGAGTTTTAGACCTTCGTCGTCTTTCTCTTGCGCATACGACAACTGCAGCAGGCCCAGACTCAAAGTCAGACATAAGATGAGCCAGATCGCTTTTCTCATAGATGGTACCTCCTTTAGGTTCAGATAATATGTTTGTCGATTGTCAATCAAATGGTATGCCATGCCTGAACATGCATTGAAAAACAAGGGGTTATAGCAATTAGACAAACCAAAAGGAGGGCAACCGCCGACCATTCGGCAGTTGGGTTCGGCAGCTAGATCAGATCAAACTTCTGCAGGTAGGTTTGCAGTGTCGTGCGGGGGATGCCCAACAATCTGGCTGTGTGTGTTTGATTTTTTTGGCACGCTTCCCACGCTTTGCACACAACCTGGCGGGTCGCATCCTGCAAGGCATTTGTACTGCTCTTGAAATCGATATCAATGCGACATGAGTCTTGACCATTATTTGAGGCGTCAAGACAATTCAACTGCTGCAAGTCATGGTCATCTATAATGTCATTTTTTTTGAGCAGCATGACGCGTTCGATGACATTGTGCAGCTCGCGGATGTTGCCGGGCCAGGCCAGCTCGGTGAGGCGGCGCTCCGCTGCTGCGGTGATGGTGGTGACGGATTTGCCCAGTTTTCGGTTCAGATCGACCACGAACTGACGCGTCAATGGCACGATGTCATCCTTGCGTTCGCGCAGCGGCGGAAGCTGCATACTCGCCACGTTGAGACGATAATACAGGTCCTGCCGAAACTGGCCGACGGCGAGCAGCTTCTCCAAATCCGCATTGGTGGCGGCCACAAAACGCACGTCAACTTTCGTTGGTTCCACGGCGCCGACTCCGAGATACTCACCTTTTTCCAATACGTAGAGCAGCTTTGACTGCAATTCCAGCGCCAGGTCGCCGATCTCATCCAGGAACAACGTGCCGGCGTCCGCACGTTTGATCAGGCCGATTTTACCGTCATGATTGGCGCCGGTAAACGCGCCCTTTTCGTAGCCAAACAATTCGCTTTCGATCAATTCCTTCGGGATGGCGCCGCAGTTGATGGTGACGAACGGTCCATCGCGGCGCGGGCTCATGCAGTGAATATATTCGGCGATAACGCTTTTGCCGCTGCCGGTCTCGCCCTGGATGAGAATAGTAGAATCCGTATTGGCAAATTCATCCGCCATTTGTATCACCCGCTTCATGGCCGGACTGGCGGCGACAATATCACAATTGAGCGATTGTCTGGCGCGCTCTTGCTTCAGGAGCTGCACCTCTTTACGCAGACGTACCTTCTCCAGCGCTTTCTCAACAACATGCAGCGTGATCTGCGGATCGCCTTCTTTTTGCAAGAAATCATAAGCGCCCTTTTTGATGGCCTCGACGGCAAGCGAAATGTTGCCGTAGGCGGTAAGCATGATCGCCACTGCATCAGCGTGGCGCTGGCGAACATGCTCGAGCAGATCCAGGCCCGTTTCCTTGCCAAGCTTGTAGTCAATAATGAGCAAATCAACCGCGTGGCTCTTCAGAAAATCGCGCGCTGCCTGCACATCTTCAGCCGTATGCACATTCCAATTGTCGCGGCGCAAAAGTCTTTGCAGGGAATTGCGCACCAGACGCTCATCATCGACGATCAGGATTTCGAAATTCATACCAGAGCTTGCTCCTCTTGATGAAACGGTATTTGAATGATAAAGGCGGCGCCCTCGCCCTCCTTGCTCTCAACGCGCACAAAGCCGTTGTGCTGCTCGATGATGCGGCGAACGATGGTCAAACCCAGGCCGGTGCCATTGGGTGAGCGCGTAAAAAAGGGATCGAATATGTGCTTGAGGTCCGACTTCCTGATGCCGGGACCATTATCTGTGACCGAGAACTCCAGAAAATCGCCGCTTCGGCGCAAATGTATTTTGATCTTGCCATTTTCACCCTGGATGGCTTGCATGGCGTTGGTGAGCAGATTGACAAATACCTGCTCGATGCGATGAATGTCCATCTCGACCTGGGGCAAGTCGTCATCAATTTTCAGCTCAACTTCGATTCTTTCTCGCTCCAGTTGTTTGCTCAGCAGCGCCATACAGCGCTCCAGCGCCTCCCGCATGTGGTAGGTCCCGAACTCCGGGCTGTGCGGTTTGGCATAATCCAGCACCGCCTTCACTGTCTGGCTGATGCGTTCCAACCCGTCTTCCATCTCCGTGTATATTTCCTTTTGTTGCCGGTCGATTACGAAATTCCGGTGCAGATAATCGAGATCGTTGCGCACAGCAAACAGGGGATTACGGATTTCATGGGCGATGCCGGCGGAAAGCTGGCCCAGGGCGAACATTTTTTCGGTCTCGATTTGCCGGCTGGTGTATTCATGAATGGCGTGCTGCATTTTGCTCATCGTCAGGCCCAGATCGCCGATTTCGTCATCAGCCGTTCGCGGAATGACAACCTCGGTATTGCCGCGCCCGATCTGCTCGGCTGCGCCCTCAAGCTGTCTGAGCGGACGAATCACTGTCTTGCGCACGACATAATAGACCAGCAGCGAAATAGCAATAGAGGCCAGAGCGCAGCCCAAAATCATCAGCAGCAGATTTTCGTGTTCGGCCTCATCGGCCTTGTCTGTGGGAATCAAAATGCTGATGCCGCCGCGCACATCCCCAACCCGATATCCCTGCTGACCATGGCAGGACAGGCAGGATTCCTCGGTATAGAGCGGCGCAAAATAGCGGAAATAAGATTTGCCATCTATCTCTTCGGTTCTCGTGAACTCGCCGTAGCGCGTGAGACGCGAGTCGCTGCCTTCTATGATTGTGTGTAAAGCTTCGCGCTCAAAAGTATCGGGCATGTTTGCCGGGTTAAGCGGGTTCAGGCTCGTAACATGAAAGCGGAAGCGTTTTCCCATAGCATTGCTGAGCTCAGAAATCTCACGCGTTACAAGTGCGGGGTTGCGCAGGAGCAGGCTGTCTCCGGTGTCCGTTTTCAGACCGGGTAGCAGCAGATAAGGGTTTGCCTGCAGTCCGTCATGCTGCTGGACGAAGACGCCATTGTGCTGCGCCACCCAGGCGCGCACCACAACGATGAGCTTGTAAAAGCTGCGCGCCGTATCGGTCAGCCCTTCGTGCAGTTGCGTTTCATAACGCCAGCCAATGAGGTAGAACACCGCAATATTGACAAAAACGATAATCGCGGTCACTCCAATCATGATTTTAGCAGACAGACGCATCAGTGCCTTTCCTCTTTGGTAATATCCAACCGGCAACTTGACACAACCAAAACTATGCCAGAAAATAAACATTGTTATAAGTTATTGATAAATTTATGGTTGATTTGACTGTCGGCTTGCTGCTTAGTTCGACGTGCTTCTCATAATTGAGAAGACAGGGGGTTCGAAAACTTCAGATCTGAGAAAAACAAGGCTGAATTGTTTCATGGAACACAGGAAGAAACTAGGTTCAAGTCACATCACAGCCAAATATCGGAAATCCTATACCATATACCGGAACCTGAGACGGCAGCCCGATTTACGGTTTACGAATTCCGATTTCCGGAGTCGGATAGCAACAACCGGAAAAAACTTGGCGTAATGGAAAAATATATCTATATTTGTCGTTCTATGTAAAGTGTTGTGTGCAAATCTTAACAGGTGGAATACTAACAAACAGGATGTTTATGCAACTCAGCAAGAAAGTCATCATAACTCTCGCCATAGTTGGCGTCATACTGCTGCTCAGCCTGCCGAAGCTTGCGCTTTTCGACGATACGCCTGAGCTGAGCCGAGGCGGCCAGGATGGTGTAGCCACGGCGTTGCCAGTCTCAGTCCACGTGGTCAAACCCGAGGTTCTCCGAAACCGGATTCAGACAACCGGTACGGTGCTCGCCAATGAAGAGGTAGAGCTGCAGAGTGAAATCTCCGGTCGGGTGACCGGCATCTATTTTGAAGAGGGACAGGCGATCGAGAACAACCAATTGCTGGTCAAGATCAATGATTCCGAGTTACAAGCTCAGCTTCTTAAAGCAGAATACAGTAAGAGGCTTGCCGAGGACAGGGAAGCGCGCGGCCGCAAGCAGTTACAAATCGAGGCGATCAGTCAGGAAGATTACGATGTTATTTTGAACGAGCTCAACACCGTAAAGGCAGAAATGCAGCTCATCGAAGCTCAAATTGAGAAGACCGAAATCCGCGCGCCGTTTGACGGCCTGGTCGGCCTGCGTTATGTTAGCATTGGCAGTTACATCTCTCCGAATACGCGTATTGCCAATCTGCTCGATGTCACTCCGGTAAAGATCGATTTCACCGTGCCGGAAAAGTATGTCAACCTCGTTCACGTTGGCGACAAGATTAACTTCCGAATCCAGGGAACTGCGTCTGAGTTTGAAGGCGAGGTCTATGCCATCGAGCCTAAAATTGATCCTGCGACCCGCTCACTGCAGTTGCGCGCCAGAAGCGCGAATCCCGGCGGCGCGATTCTACCCGGAGCTTTCGCTGAAATCAGACTCATTCTCGACCAGGTTGAGGAAGCGCTTATGATTCCAAGCGAGGCCCTGATCCCGGAACTCAGCGGTCAAAAAGTGTATCTCATGCAAGGCGGCAAGGCCACACCGCGCGCCGTGGAGATCGGTCTGCGCACCGAAGACAGGATTCAGGTTACCTTTGGTCTGGCGCCCGGAGACACCGTGATCACCTCCGGCATTCTGCAACTGCGGCCCGGCATGCCGGTGACGCCCCTCGGTGAGGCGTCCCAGAATAGCAAGCCAGCATCATAGCCCTTCTTTTTTTTTGCAGGAATTCAGCTCAGAGAGAAATTTTCATTCTGAATACAATAAGGTGTAAGATATGAGTTTGTCAGCCGTTTCCGTAAATCGTCCCGTCCTGGCGATGGTGATGTCCATCACCATCGTCTTATTCGGGGTACTGGGATATACTTACCTGGGCGTGCGCGAATACCCGGCCGTTGATCCACCTATCATCACCGTGGTCACCGAATATACCGGCGCCAACGCCGAGGTCATAGAATCTCAGATCACCGAGCCTCTGGAGGAATCCATCAGTGGCGTGGCCGGTATCCGCACCCTGACCTCGGTCAGCCGTGAAGGGCGCAGCACGATTACAGTGGAATTCGATCTCGATGTGGACCCGGAGACAGCCGCGAACGATGTGCGCGACAAGGTGTCACAGGCCATCCGCTTTTTGCCGCCGGACGTGGACCTGCCTTCGGTAACAAAAGCAGATGCCGACCGCGTGCCCATCGTATTTCTGAACATAAAAAGCGATCGCCGCAATCTGCTCGAGATCACGGATGTAGCAACCAATACTTTTAAAGAGCGGCTGCAAACCATTCAGGACGTGAGTCAGGTCTGGATTTGGGGCTCGAAGCGTTATGCCATGCGCTTGTGGCTGGACCCGGCAAAACTGGCGGCGCAAAAGGTGACGCCCCTTGATGTGCGCAACGCCCTCAGCCGCGAGAATGTCGAGCTGCCCTCCGGCCGCATCGAGGGGACGAGTACGGAATTGACGGTACGCACCATGGGCCGGCTGCAAACAGTGGAAGAATTCAATGACCTGATCGTCAAAGAGTCAGACGGCGTCATAGTGCGATTTAAAGATATCGGTTATGCCGAGCTCGGACCGGAGAATTTGCGTACCGTGCTCAAACGCGACGGCGTGCCCATGGTGGGCGTTGTGCTGGTGCCGCAGCCCGGCGCCAACTATATCGCCATCGTCGATGAATTCTACAAGCGCGTCGACCAAATCAAAAAAGACCTGCCTGAAGATATCGAGCTGGGCATCGGCTTCGATACTACCGAGTACATCCGTGAAGCCGTGTCCGAGGTGATGCAAACCATCTTCATTGCTTTTAGCCTGGTGGTGCTCATCATTTATTTGTTCCTGCGTGACTGGCGCACGACGCTGATCCCCATTCTCACCATCCCGATTGCCCTGATCGGCGCCTTCTTTATCATGTACATCGCCAACTTCTCCATCAACGTGCTGACGTTGCTCGGCATCGTGCTGGCCATAGGTCTGGTGGTGGATGACGCTATCGTCATGCTGGAAAACATCTATGCCAAAATAGAGCAAGGATTGCCGCCGCGTCTGGCCGGTCTGAAAGGCGCGAAAGAGGTATTCTTTGCCATCATCGCCACCACGGTTGCGCTGGTAGCGGTCTTTCTGCCGGTTATTTTCCTGCAGGGCCTCACCGGCCGTTTGTTCAAAGAATTCGGAATTGTGATTGCAGGCGCCGTGGTCATCTCATCTTTCGTGGCGCTCACGCTCACGCCCATGCTATCAACGCGGTTGCTGAAAAGCCGGCAGGGGCATAGCCCTTTCTATATGCGCACAGAGGATTTCTTCAAACGCTTGACCGCCGGCTATCGCAATTCGCTCGAGAAGTTCATGCAAAAGCGCTGGCTGGCGTTCGTGGCGGTGGCTATTGCCATCGTTGCGATCATCGGCTTTGGCATGATTCTGCCATCTGAGCTGGCGCCTTTGGAGGACCGCAGCGGGCTGACCTTGTTTGCCACTGCACCGGAGGGTGCAACGTTCGAGTATATGGATACCTTCATGGATCAGTTGATCCGGTTTGTCGACCAGGAAGTGCCCGAAAGCGAAGCAATCATCACGGTCACCTCGCCGGGCTTCGGCGCCTCAAGCTCAGTCAATTCCGGCTTCATGCGGCTGATATTGGTGAAACCGGACGAGCGCGAGCGTTCGCAACAGCAGATCGCTGATGACTTGTCGGCAGAGCTGCGCTCGCTGACCGGCGCCCGTGTGTTTGTCAAGCAGGATGAGTCCATCGGCCGGCGCACATTTGGCCTGCCCGTGCAATACGTATTGCAGGCGCCTAATTTTGAAAAGCTGCGCGAAACCCTGCCGAAGTTCCTGGAGGAAGCGCGCAAGGACCCGACCTTTGCTTTTGTGGATACCGACCTGAAATTCAACAAGCCCGAGCTGCAAGTGGAAATCGACCGCGATCGGGCGCAGAACCTGGGCGTCTCCACCCTCGACGTGGCGCAAACCCTGCAACTTGCCTTCAGCGGACAGCGCTTTGGCTTCTTTATCATGAACGGCAAGCAATATCAGGTGATCGGTCAGGTTGCCCGCCAAAACCGCGATGAACCGCTGGACCTGAAATCGCTATACGTCAAGAATCGTGATAATGAGCTGATTCAGCTCGACAATGTCGTGCGCTTGCGGGAGGAAAGCAGCCCGCCGCAGTTATACCGTTTTAACCGCTACGTCTCTGCAACCGTTTCAGCCTCGCTGGCGCGTGGCAAGACCCTGGGCGAGGGCATCGAGGCCATGGATGCCATCGCCTCCCGCGTTCTCGATGAAACCTTCAGCACCGATCTGGCGGGCTCGGCGCGCGACTATGCTGAAAGCGCATCCAGTCTGATATTTGCGTTTATGCTGGCGCTGGCGTTGATCTATCTGGTGCTGGCCGCTCAGTTCGAGAGTTTCCGCGACCCGTTTATCATCATGTTCACGGTGCCGCTGGCTCTGGCGGGCGCCCTGCTTGCGCTCTGGTATTTCGATCAAACCATCAACATCTTCAGCCAGATCGGCCAGATCATGCTCATCGGTCTGGTGACCAAGAACGGCATCTTGTTGGTCGAGTTTGCCAATCAGCGCAAGCGCCAGGGTTTGAGCCGGTTGGAGGCGATCAAAGATGCGGCCGCCGCACGCTTTCGTCCGATTTTGATGACCAGCTTCTCAACTGTTCTCGGCATATTGCCCATTGCGCTGGCGCTGGGCGCTGGCTCTGAAAGCAGATCGCCCATGGGTATCGCTGTTATTGGCGGTCTGATACTTGCTTCCCTTCTGACGCTGTATGTGGTGCCGGCCATCTACTCTTACTTCTCCACCGAACAGATAGAGGATCAGGTTCTTGACGAAACCGCTGAGACAGATGAGGAGAGACAGTTGGCTAGTGATGTGCAGGCCTGAAGGTAATAAACCCGCTTGCTCCACGGCAAGAGAAAGCGCACCGCTAATTTCTGTCGCACGCAACAAAATATTGGTTTTAGCAGAATACTAATCTGGCAAAGCTCAACTTCCACAAAGCCTTGATGACTGTCAAGGCTTTGTTCTTTAACCCCGAAAGCCATTTTTAGAAAGGGAGGATATGCGTACTCTGAAATTCGTGTGTCAAGCCAGACACTGGCTAACAGTTTCGATAGTTCTATTCTTATGCACGCAAACGACTTATTCACAAGTTGAGAATCTCACATTGAGACGTGCCATCGAACTCGGTTTGCGCAACAACTACAATATCTTGATCGCACGCAACAACGCCGATGTTGCCGGCAACAATGCGTCTCTGGGGAACGCCGGCTTTCTGCCGACGCTCGATGTAACCGGCAGCGGAACCAAAACCATTTTTGATACCCGGCAGGAGTTCGCCAATGGTGACGTCAGCGACCGCGACGGCGCTGAGACCACGGCGCTGCAGGGCGCTGTGGCGTTGAATTGGACCATCTTCGATGGCTTCAGCATGTTCACCTCCCGCAGCCAGCTCAACACCCTCAAGGATGTGGGCGTGCTCGATCTGCAGGCTCAGATCGAAGTCACCGTTGCCGGCATCGTGGCAGCCTATAACAACGTCCTGCAGCAAAATCAACTTCTGCGCGCCTTGAATGATGCCATCAATATTTCGAAAGAGCGCACTGAAATTGCCGAGGGCAAATACAGAATCGGCGCCGGCTCCCGCCTGGAATGGAATCGCGCACGTGTGGACTTGATCGCAGATAGCTCAGCGTTTCTGCGGCAGGAGACGGTATTGACAAACGCCCGCGTAGAGCTAAACCGCCTGCTGGCGCGTGACCCGCATATCACTTTTGATATTGCGGATTCCATCAACATCCGAACCGACCTGGCTTTGCCGGACTTACTCGCACGTGCAGAAACAGGCAGCAAGGACGTGCAGCTCGCAGAAAAGGCTATGCGCCTGGCCAGGTTGCGATTGCGAGAAGTGCGCTCGGAACGCTATCCCACCATCAATGCCACGCTTGGCTATGACATCTCCCGCACGGAGTCCGACGCCGGATTCTTTCTGTTCAACCGCAACCGGCGTTTCAACTATGGCCTCAATTTCAGTCTCAATCTGTTTGACGGATTCAACACCAGCCGCAGGGAGTCGAATGCCAAAATAGACATTCGTTCCAGCGAGCTTGAACTGCGCGACATCCGCAACGAAATCGAGGCCGAGCTGACAAAAGTTTACAAGCAATATCAGGCCAGCCTGGAAATCGTCCGCCTTGAAGCTGAGAACATCCAGCTTGCGCGCCAAAACGTCGATATTGCGCTGGAGCAGTTTCGACTGGGAACCATCACTTCCGTCGATTTGCGCGAGGTGCAGAACACCTTTGTCGACTCCGAAACGCGGTTCCTGGTGGCGCAGTTGGAGGCCAAGCTGGCTGAGACGGAGTTGTTGCGCCTGAGCGGGCAGCTTGTGCAGGAGTAGGGGTTTGTCATTTGGTAATTCCGGTCTTGGAGCCCGTGCTGTATACGGGGTTTATCAGCTATACTGAGCCCGCCGCCAACTTTGCTTCTTTCTTGATCCGGTTGTGATAATTCTGTGATGATCGACTTTTTATCATTTCTGAGATAAATCTCCTGTTCTCTGTCAGTTTTAGGAAAAGCTCCCGCAAGCCGGTTCTCATACCATAAATTTCATCTATTAAAAACAATAAGTTAGAATAACTGTGGCAAGGGGCGCACTGGCATCAACATTGCATGATTGTCTTTTTCTGGAAACCTAATTCAGCAAAGATAAGGACGATGCCCGAAACCGGTATCATATTCGACCTCAAGCGCTTTGCCATCCATGACGGACCGGGAATTCGCACCACAGTTTTCCTGAAGGGTTGTCCGTTGCGGTGCTGGTGGTGCCACAATCCGGAAAGCCAGAAGCTGGCGCAGGAGATATATGGTTTCGGCAATTCCCGCCGGTGTGCCAGCGCACATGACAGCAGCAACGGGCAGACCATCGGTCGCGAGGTGACAGTTCCTGAAGTCATGGCAGAGGTCGAAAAAGATGTCCTGTTCTATGACGAATCAGGCGGCGGCGTCACTTTTTCGGGCGGTGAGCCTCTGATGCAGCCGGATTTCCTCAGCGAGCTGCTGCAAGCATGCCGGCAACGCGCCATTCACACGGCAGTTGATACCACCGGCTGCACCGACTGGTCGGTCATCGCGCGCATAAACGAGTATGTGGACCTTTTCCTGTACGATCTGAAATTGATGGATGAGCATCTGCATCGGAAATATACCGGCGTCAGCAACAAGGGGATTCTGCGCAATCTGCACAAATTGTGCAAAGCCGGCGCCGGCATCATTATTCGCGTGCCCATTATCCCGGGCATCACCGAGACGCAGGAGAACTTGCAGCAGTTGGCGGCTTTTGTTGCCAGCCTGCCGGGCGTGCAGGAGATCAATCTGCTGCCATACAACGGCATCGGTGAGAGCAAATATCAGCGCCTCGCGCGCGCCAGCAAATTAGGGCATCTGGAGACGCAATCACCGCAACGCATGCGTGAGATAAAAAGCATGCTTGGTCTGCAAAATATCACCGTCAAAATCGGAGGGTAAGCCATGAATGATAGGATCAGGAAGCTGCGCGATAAAAGCTTGCAGGCGAAGCCGGCGCTGTCGCCGGAGCGCGCCCTCCTGTTGACTGAATTCTACAAAAGCGGCGCTGCTGATAAAGCATCGGCGCCGGTTGCGCGGGCGCTGGCCTTCAAGCATATCCTCGAGAATAAGACGATTTTTATCGACGCCGGTGAATTGATCGTCGGCGAGCGCGGACCCGCCCCCAAAGCCACGCCCACCTATCCGGAGATCTGCACACACAGCGCAAGCGACCTCGATATTCTCGACGCCCGGCAAAAAATTCCGTTTGCCGTGAACGATGAGACCAGAGAGCAGATGCTCGAGCAAATCCGGCCTTTCTGGCAGGGTCGCTCCATTCGGGACCGGATTTTTAGAGAAATGGATAATAGCTGGAAAGACGCCTACGATGCCGGGGTGTTTACCGAATTCATGGAACAGCGGGCGCCCGGACATACTGTCCTGGATGATAAGATATACAAACACGGCTTCCTGGATTTCAAGAGCAGAATCGCCGACCGCATCGACCGTCTGGATTTCCACAGCGACCCGCACGCCTGGCACAAACGCGAGCAACTGCGGGGCATGTCCATCGCTGCCGATGCTTTGATAACTTTTTCCCGGCGCTATGAACGCCGGGCCAGCGAGCTTGCCGGGCAGGAGACAGAGCCACAACGCAAACAGGAACTCGAAGCCATCGCGCGTATTTGCTATCGCGTGCCAGCCTATCCGCCGGCGACCTTCTGGGAAGCGTTGCAGTATTACTGGTTCGTGCATCTCGGCGTCATCACCGAGCTCAATACCTGGGACTCATTCAATCCCGGGCGTCTGGACCAGCACCTTTATCCATTTTTTGTGAAGGAGCTGGCCGAGGGCACGCTCACACGCGAGCAGGCGCGCGAGCTGTTGCAGGCTTTCTGGGTCAAATTCAACAACCAGCCGGCGCCGCCGAAAGTCGGTGTGACAGCCAAAGAAAGCAACACCTATACCGATTTCTGCCTCATCAATCTCGGTGGCCTCAAAGCGGATGGCTCGGACGCAGTCAATGAGCTCACCTATCTCATTCTTGACGTTATCGAAGAAATGCGTTTGCTGCAGCCAAGCTCCATGGTGCAGGTAAGCAAAAAGAATCCGGACCGCTTCGTGAAACGGGCGCTGCAAATCATCAAGACCGGATTCGGGCAGCCTTCGGTCTTCAATACAGATGCGCTGATTCAGGAAATGGTGCGCCAGGGCAAGGATATCATCGATGCCCGCAATGGCGGCGCCAGCGGCTGCGTGGAAACCGGCGCCTTTGGCAAGGAGGCCTACATTCTGACCGGCTACTTCAACCTGGTCAAGATTCTCGAGCTTACACTCAATAACGGCCTGGACCCGCGCACGGGCAAGCGCATCGGTTTGCAAACAGGAGATGCCCGCCAGTTCTATACCTTTGACGAGCTGTTCACAGCGTTTTGCCGGCAACTGCAATGCTTTGTGGATATCAAGATCAAAGGCAACAATATCATCGAAAGATTGTATGCGGAGCTCTTGCCGGCGCCGTTTCTGTCCCTGCTGATCGATGACTGCCTGGAAAGCGGGCATGATTACAACGACGGCGGCGCGCGCTATAATACTTCATATATTCAGGGCGTCGGCCTCGCCACCGCCACGGATTCATTGGCCGCGATTAAATATCACGTCTTCGACAAAGGGACAATCGACATGCAGATGCTCCTGCGGGCTATGCAGGATAACTTCGACGGGCATGAAAAACTGCGCAACACTTTGGTACGGAATACACCAAAATACGGCAACGATGACCCCCGTGCGGATGGCGTGATGCAAGACATTTTCGAGGCATATTTCCATGCCATCGATGGTCGGCCCAACACCAAAGACGGGCGCTACCGCATCAATCTGCTGCCGACCACCTGTCACGTCTATTTTGGCAGCGTGGTTGGCGCCACGCCGGACGGCCGGCGGGCATGCGAGCCGCTCTCAGAGGGCATCTCTCCGGTTCAGGGCAGCGACGCCAACGGACCGACGGCCGTTATCAAATCTGCTGCCAAGATCGACCATCTGCGTACCGGCGGCACGCTGCTCAACCAGAAATTTACGCCACAGTTGTTGCAGGATGAAACCGGCGTGGCCAAATTGCATCACCTGATTCGCAGCTATTTCAAGATGGATGGCCATCACCTGCAATTCAACGTAGTCAGCGCTGAAACCTTGCGTGAGGCCCGCAAGCATCCGGAAAAATATCGCGATCTCATTGTGCGGGTGGCGGGCTACAGTGATTACTTTGTGGATTTGACGCCGGAGCTGCAGGATGAGATCATACGCCGCACCGAGCATTTGAGCTGTTGAGCCACATGCTGCCTCTTATGAAACCTGAAATCTATTGGCTCGCGCAGTGCAGCGCGCAGACTCCGGCGGATGACAACTGGCTCGCGCCGGCAGAACGTGCGGCTCTGGCGCGGCTCACCCTGCCAAAGCGAAGAACCGATTGGCGACTCGGTCGCTGGACTGCAAAGAATTTGCTGACAAGCGTGTATCATCTGTATGGCAACAGCGTGCCTCTAACCGAGATAGAAATCCATGCTGCCAACGATGGCGCGCCCGAAGTCTATGTTGCTGGCAAACCGGCTCCCACCCGAATTTCTATAAGCCACAGTCACGGACAGGCATTTTGTCTCATGAGCGAGCAAGCGATCGCGCTCGGTTGCGACCTGGAGAAAATCGAACAGCGCAGCGCCAACTTCGTTGCTGACTACTTCACGAACGCTGAACGGCGGTTGTGTAATAATGCACCCGAACCGCAGCAAGCCTTCTTGCAAACGCTGCTCTGGAGTGGCAAAGAAAGCGCCCTGAAAGCACTGCGCCAGGGTCTGCGGCTTGATACCCGCTCCGTTGAAATCAAATTACACAGGCCAATGGCTGCTTCCCGCTGGCAACCATTCGGTGTAGACTACAAGGTTGCAGCTCAGCGCCTTGCGGGATGGTATCGCTGTGATGGTGATTTCATACGCACCATTGTCACTGATGTCACCAGCTCTACGCCTGTCGCAGTTGAGGCTAAGTAGCTCCCTGCCGCTGCTTTTGACTGCACCGCTCAAATTGCAGCTTCATCCTTCCTGAACGATAATTCCTTGATTCATTCGATGCGCTTCAATATCTTGATAAAGCCAAACTTATCCTGTGTGGCGCCTTTGTACTCGCAGACCCAAAAATAATCAGAAGAAGTGAAATGCTGGCCATAATCTCTCTCCTGGTAATCTTAACACTATCGATCCTGATCACGCGGATCGCAAGTATCGCTCTTTCCCATACCGGGCTCTCCAGGGAAGCAGCACGCTTCCAGGCAAGGTCTGCTTTTACCGGCGTAGGGTTCACAACTTCAGAGTCCGAACGTTTGGTGAATCATCCCGTCCGGCGACGAATATTGCTCTTGTTGATGTTACTTGGCAACGCCGGAATTGTGACGGCAGTAACTTCGTTTATAATAACGTTCATCAATATTCAAAGCGATGAGTCGGTCTACATCGAGGTCTTTGCCCTGGTGGGTGGTTTGCTGCTGTTGCTTATGGCGGCACAGAGTAGTTGGCTCGACCATCGTCTTTCACGACTCATCAACCTCGCCCTGAAGCGATATACCGACCTGAACACAAAGGATTATGCCGACCTCTTGCAACTTGCAGAGGATTACGGTGTGTCCGAGCTAAAGGTGGAACCACAGGATTGGCTGGCAAACAAACTGCTAAAGGAGACCGAACTCAGCGATGAAGGGATTCTCATTCTGGGCGTGCATCGCCAGGATGGCACGTACCTCGGCGCGCCACGCGGTGATACCAGGATTGAAGCCAACGACACTTTGATTCTTTACGGCCGAAATGCCATCCTTGCAGCCCTGGACCAGCGGCGCAAGGGATTCTGGGGCGACCGTGAGCATCACAAGATTGTTGCTGAGCAGAAGAAGATCGAGCAAACAGAAAAAGAACAAGAACAAAAGTCTGATCATCAGTAACAGGAGAACTGTATGCATCTGAATAAGAAGCAGGAAGAATTGTGCTCGTCAAGCACCTGGGATTTTTCCGACCTGAGCGCGCTATTTCTTAATTGTACGTTGAAAAAAACACCACAATTGTCGCACACCGAGGGTTTGATCGGCATATCGCAGGCCATCCTGGAAAAGAATGGCGTGAACGTTGAAAGCTTGCGGCCGGTTGACCATGAGGTGGCATTTGGCGTCTACGGCGATATGACACAACACGGATGGGACAAGGATGGCTGGCCGCGGATTTATGAAAAGGTCAAGGCCGCAGATATTGTTGTTATAGGTTCGCCCATTTGGCTGGGTGAAAAATCATCGGTTTGCACGCAGACCATCGAGCGTTTGTATGCCCACTCCGGAGAACTGAACAAGCATGGTCAATATGCGTATTATGGTAAAGTCGGTGGCTGTCTTATCACCGGCAATGAGGACGGCGTCAAGCACTGTTCCATGAGCATTTTGTATGCCTTGCAGCATATCGGCTTCGTCATTCCGCCGCAGGCTGATGCGGGTTGGATCGGCGAAGTCGGGCCCGGACCCTCCTATCTGGACGAAGGCTCCGGCGGCCCTGAGAACGACTTCACCAATCGTAACGCAACGTTTATGACCTGGAACTTGCTGCACCTGGCGCGCATGCTCAAAGACGCCGGCGGCATTCCCGCACACGGCAATCAGCGGTCAGAATGGGATGCAGGCTGCCGGTTTGACTATCCTAATCCCGAACACAGGTAAGGAGACCGTGCGAACACTGAAACGAACACTGAGATTGGTTGCAGGCTGGATATTTCTCACACTCGGAGTACTCGGCCTGTTCCTGCCAATTTTGCAGGGTATCCTGTTTCTTGCTATCGGTATCATATTACTGGCGCCTGATATTCCGCCATTCAAGCGACTTTTGGAATGGTTGCGCAAACGCTACCCCAGAGTGGTCAGAAAAGCTGACAGACTTACAAACAAGCTGGAAGAGTTTGAAGGTGGAGATTACTAATCATGGCAAGCAGATCTCAAAAAATCAGACTGGGAATTTTCGTGGTGATCAGTACTTTCGCCTTTATCGCGCTGATTGCTTTTTTCACCAGCGAAAGATATCTGAGAAAAACGGATACATACTATATCGCCTATAAGGATGCCTCGGTCAGTGGGCTGGAAGTTGGTAGTCCGGTGAAATACCTTGGTTTGAAAGTGGGGACCATCAAGGACATAATCATCGATCCCGAGGACGTTAGTCGCATCATCGTTAAGATTGCCGTGCAAGCTGATACGCCTATCAAGAAAGACGCCTACGCAGATATT
>CAZVSL010000048.1:0-7539 GCA_964629935.1 uncultured Calditrichaceae bacterium
CAGAATACGCTTACGCTGGCAACCGATACCGGCCTGAACGAAGTGCGGGTGACAGCTCCGGGGTATAGCGGCGAGCCAGTCATTTTTACGGCCACGCCAAACCCGGGCGCCGCCACGGCCGTCACCTTACATTCAGGCAACAACCAGGTTGGCACAGCGGGCCGCGCCCTGCCGACGCCCCTGCGTGTGCGCGTGACCGATGATATCGGTACGCCCGTTCCTAATCACAACGTGAGCTTCGCTGTAACTGGCGGCGGCGGCAGCGTCGACCCCGGCAGCGCCACCACCGGTCCGGATGGCATTGCCGAAACGACCTGGACGCTTGGCCCCAATATTGATGTTGTGCATGAAGTGCAAGCCACAGCTCTGGGCGTTCCCGGGAGTGTGACCTTCAATGCGACCGTGGCGACGCCGGCAAGTTTTGAGGCGATTTCGTCGCTGGCGCATCAGGGCATCGCCGGCCTCCCTCTGGCGGATTCTATCAAAGTGCGGGTCAAGGATGCGCTGGGCGTGGCCTTGCCGAACTATCCGGTGGAATACAGTGTCATTACCACAGGTGGTTTTGAGCAGGGCCTGGTAAACGGCAGCACCGAACCGGTGACCGTGTTCACAGATAATAACGGCATTGCAAGTGCTGAGTGGCGATTGGGTCCGCAAGCCGGCACCAACAACAACAAGCTGCGGGCCACAGCCACGTTTAACAACGGCACGCTCAACGGCGCTCCGATCGAGTTTACCGCCTCCGCGCAAATTGGCTCCGCCTCACATTTGCAGGAGGTGTCGGGCAACAATCAAAGCGGATTCATCGAGAGCGAGCTGGGCCAGCCGCTTGTTGTCCAGGTAACCGACGGCAACAATCCGGTTGAGAACTGGGTTGTCACGTTTCAGGTTGTCCAGGGTGGCGGAAAGTTTGATAATGGCGGCACAACCAAGAATGCCACTACGGATCAGAACGGTCAGGCTACAGTTCGTTATACGCTGGGCAGCTCGGCCGGCACTCCGGACAATCCATTCAACAACGTTGTGCACGCCATCGCCGAAAACAATGCCCAGGCGCTCACCGGTTCGCCGGTAGTATTCAAAGCCTCTGCTTTGGCATCGGCGGCTGCAAATTTGCAGGAAATCGGCGGCAACAATCAAACGGGTGCGGCGGGTCAACCTTTGCCCCAGCCTGTTCGCGTCAAAGTGACGGATGCAGCCGGCAACGGCATCGCCGACCATGATGTTGCTTTCACAGTGACCCAGGGCGGCGGAACGTTAAACGGAGAGACCAAAACCACCCTTCAGATGCTGACAGACAACAGCGGTATTGCTTCCGTCGATTGGTATCTCGGCGGCAGCCTGGGCGTCAATTCCCAGAAACTCGAAGTACGGGCTAACGACGGCATCAATGACCTGAGCGGCTCACCCATGCTGTTTCAGGCTACTTCTGTGGCGGGGGCTGTGGACCCGGCCGTATCTACGGTAACCGCCAGTGCGGGTGCAGTCCAGGCCAACGGTGAGGACAAGGCTACCATTACGGTCACGCTTACAGACAAGTTTGGCAATGCGATACCCGGCAAACCGGTTACCCTGATTGCAAGCGGCAGCGGCAATGTTATCGAGCAGCCCCAGTTGCCGTCAGATGCAAGCGGTAAAGTGACGGGCAGCATTTCGTCAATCGTGGCCGAAACCAAGATCATAACCGCGCGCATCATCGGTGGTATCATGCTGGAGGCCTCTGTTGAGGTCGCGTTTATTCCCGAGCCGCCTGAGCGTGTGACGCTGAGCCGCGGCGGCAATCAAACCACCAATACGGGCACGGCTGTACCCGAGCCCATCGAGGTCATCATTACGGACCGCTTTAACAATCCGGTGCCGGGCGTCGAGGTGACATTCGATGTTACCGCCGGCGACGGATTCATTCTCGAAACCAACTCGCCTGAGCCAGGTCCGGAACAGAGTGACGCCAGCCGGCGCGCGAACCAGACCGTTACCAACAGTGACGGCAGGGCCTGGGCCATTTGGGTAGTTGGTCCCAATCCCGATACCAATACGGCCATCGCGCGCGCGTTCTTTGGCGGCGATGAGCTGAGCGGCTCGCCGGTTACATTTACCGCCATCGGTGTTAGCGCAACGGCCTCGCAAATGGTTAAGAACGGCGATCCCAACCAGGGCGACCTGTATGCCGGCTTTGAGGTAGACAATCCGCTCGAAGTATTGGTGACGGATAACAATGGCCGACCGGTTGCTGGCGTACCGGTCAACTTTGAGGTCTCAGTTGGCGGCGGCGCCCTTGCTAACGCCAATCCCACCTCCGATTTTCGTGGCATTGCGAGCACGAAATTCACCCTGGGGCCGACTGTTGGCACCAATGAGGTGATAGCAACAAACAGCGAGCTCAGCGGTTCACCCATCCTATTTCGCTTTGAAAGCATTACGGGTGGCCCGTCAAAGATCGTACGGGAAGCAGGCGACGGCCAGAGCGGCACCGTGAACGGAACGCTCTCCGTTTCGCTCAAGGTAACAGACTTGTTCAATAATCCGGTGGCCAATGCAGACGCTAACTTTGAAGTGGTTCAGGGCGGCGGCGCCGTGACCGAACACGAAGGGACCACCAATTCGCTTGGTATTGCACGCGGCACGATTTTGCTGCCGGAAGTAGCCGGCGATGTCTACGTCAAAGGCTCATCCGATGATCTGCCGGGGTTCTTTGTGACCTTCAAGCTGCACGCCAGGGCGGCTTCGCCTGCCAAACTTGTACTGTTCGACGGTAACAACCAGGAAGGCACTGCCGGCCGCGCGCTTGTGCAGCCCTTACGCGTCAGAGTTACGGACAGTTTCGGCAACCCGGTCGCCGACGTGGATGTCAGGTGGCAGGGAACCATTGGCGGCGGTACGGTTCAAGCCCTGACGCAGCTCACCGACGAAAATGGCATCGCCGCGGGTGAGTTTACGCTGGGCAGTAATCCGGGCACAAACAGGGCGCTGGCTCTGCCGACCATTTCCCTGACGCCGTCTCAGATCGAGTTTACAGCCACAGGCGTGAACAATAATTTCCCGCTGTTTACCGATTTGACTGACAAGCAAGTGACGGAAGGCACGAATCTGCAATTCCAGGTTACGGCCAACGACGATGACGGCGATCCCATAACCTATGAAGCACGTAATCTGCCGCCCGGCGCCTCGTTTAACGTCGTCAATGCTACCTTTAGCTGGACGCCGGGCCAGAATCAGCAAGGTGAGCACGAGGTCACATTCGTGGCGCGCGATAACCGCGGCGGCCTGGATGAAGAAACCATCACCATTACGGTGTCCAACAGCAACAACCCGCCGGTGATCACGACCTTTGAGCCGGCTCAGACACATCTCGAGCTCAAATTCGGAGAGACACTACATTTCTCGGTGACGGTGGATGACGCCGATGGCGACAACGTTTCTTATGAATGGCGTCTGTTCAGCGCGTTCACGGATTCGCATGGTCAGCTCCTTTCCACCTCGCAGTCTTTCGAGTTCAACACAAACGACACCGAGCCGGCAACAGACTCCATCCGGGTCGTGGTTTCCGACGGCCAGGATGCCGATACACTGCACTGGGTCGTGGGCGTGTTTGTATCCGTAGAGCTGTCCAGATTCGCTGCTGATTTCGGCGGCTTTGAAGGCATAGACGTGTCATGGGAGACCAGCAAAGAGACCAACAATGCGGGTTTCAATGTTCTGCGCAGCACGAGCAAGGATGGCGAGTACGTACAAATAAATGAGGCGTTGATCGCATCTGATGAGAGCCGCAAATACCAATTCACCGACCACGAGGTGGAGGTTGGTCAGCGCTATTTTTACATCCTGGAAGATGTGGATGTGAACGGCGTGCGCACAGAGCACGGCCCGATAGAAATAAGCGCAACCGCGCCCCGGACCTTTGAACTAAGTCAGAACTATCCGAATCCGTTCAATCCGGAGACGAAAATACGCTACCAGTTGCCACAGGAAACCAGAGTCAAGATCGTCGTTTTCGACATTCTCGGGCGTGAGGTGAAGACGCTGGTCGATGAGGACAAAAAGGCAGGTTTCCATGAGATCACGTGGGATGCGAGAAACCGCAACGGCATTCGCGTGGCCTCCGGCATCTACTACTATGCCATTTCGGCTGACAACTTTAAGATGACGAAAAAGATGCTTCTACTCAAATAGGAGACAAGCCCCCTCGCGAAGATTGTCTGTCTTCGGGAGGGTCTTTTTTGTTTTCCGCAAACATTTCGTTCGATGGTAACTGTAAAGATGGACGCAAAGAAACATGGAGGATAACTCATTTAATTATAGAAGCTTCTGATTGTAAATGCTGTACGCAACTTCTTTACTGCCCCACGATTCGACTACTTCTTTGAACTGCTTCCTCGAGAATCAATTCCATGGCTGTGTGACATCATAAGCCTGGCTGAATGCAAACCATCAGCCGCTCGCACTGTAGACAACTGGCCAGAAACACAGGGGTCAGAATGGAGAAATTATTTAGGAGAAATGAGACGATGCGCACCAATAGTCGATACTTGACATCACTGATAGCAGTGTTTTTGTTCGGGCTTGCGCCGGGGGCGTTTACGCAAATTCAAATCATGCCGCTCGGCAACTCGATAACCAGAGGCGTGGATGGCCCCTCTACCGATGATGCCGGTTTTCGGAATGACCTGCACGACTTGCTCACTGCAGAAGGCGTGAATTTCGATTTTGTGGGCTCAAAGCAAGATGGCGCAGGCTTCGACGCTGACCATGAAGGTCACGACGGTTTTCGCGCCGATGAAATTCTCGGCAGCCTTGGCACATACCTCGGCGACCAGCCCGACGTCGACGTCATCATCCTGCACATCGGCACAAATGATGTCTCAAGCGAGCAAACTCCGGAAAGCACACGCGATGAAATCGAGGATATTCTGGATGCGATCAATAGCTTCAATCCTGATATCAAGATTATTCTGTCCAGTCTCGTTCCGAGAACCGATGACAAAGACGATGCGACTACCGCGTTGAACAAGTTGCTCGAGGACCTGTTTTATAAGAAACGGGACGACCAGGGACGAAATATATTCTATGCCGGGGTAAATGAGCTATTCAAGCACAACGCGAACTGGGCGACTGCTTATTTTGTCGACGGCGACGACGTTCACCCTAACGATGCCGGTTTTGCAGTCATGGGAGAGGCTTATTTCAACGCCGTGATGGTCGCAATCAACGCCACTACTACGCTGGTCACCGACAACTTTGAGCGTTCGACCCTGGGCACGACCTGGTCTGCTGATCCTGAGTTTGAGATTCAGGACGGTGAGCTGGTCAACACCGCCGCCACCGGCGCTTCGCGCTGGGAGTACCTGGCAACCTATCGCGGCGTACGGGACCCCAACAGTGCGGCGGTCACCTGGGCCGAAGATGCGGACGTCGATGGCCTCGATAATTCCGGCATTGCCATTTTGCTGGATGCCCCGACAAACACAGCAAACGGTTATCTGGGCTGGATTTCACCCAGTGATAATGAGCTGCACCTTTGGACCGTCACAAACGGCAGCGTCGACGAAGACCTGCTGGATGTGAATCCCACAAGTTTAACCGACCCGCCCGCTCCCGGCAAGACCACACGCATCGACGTCACAGTCGACCCGGCTGAAATCAAATTCGATTATCTTGTCGATGACGTATTCGCCGGCAGCATCAGCATCGATAATCCCGGTTCGAATGGCGATACCTACGCAGGCATCATCATGCGGCATGACAGAAACAACGACGTGGAAGCTTTCAGCCTGCTCAAGGCCACCGACACCATTCCGCCTGACGCTGTTGATGATCTGACAGCCGGGGCGCCACAGGCGACTTCCATTCGGTTGACCTGGACAGCGACGGGCGACGACGATTCCGTCGGCGTCGCCAACCGCTACGATCTGCGTTATGCCACGCAGGCCATCACCGAGGATAATTTTGATGCCGCGCAGCAGGTTTTGAGTGTGCCGGCGCCCTCTGTGGCCGGAACGCTGGAATCAGCCAATGTCACCGGATTGCAACCGGGCGTGCAATACTTCTTCGCCTTGAAAGTGATCGATGAAGCTGGCAATGCCTCGCCGATCTCGAACCCCGCAAGCGCAACAACCGTGGCCGGCAATCTGTTTGCGGACAATTTTAACCGCACCGACCTGGGCGCGAATTGGATGGCAGACCCGGCCTACGAAATCATCGATAACCGCTTGAGCAATACGGCCACTGATGGCCTCTGGGATGACATCGCGGTGCTGACGGCGCGCAAGAACCCGATTGAAGTCACCTTCAAGTTCGGTGATAATTCCGATGCCGACGGGATCGACCAGGCCGGATTTGTAATCGTGTTCTCACCGAGCGCTACGGCCGACGGCTATGCTGTCACCAGAAGAACCGCAGATAACACCTTGCGCCTCTGGCGTCTGCAAGGCGGCGAAATTATCGAGGTTATTGACAGACTTGACGATCCTTTGCAGGAAGCGCCAAAACCCAACGATGTGGTGAAAATACAGATCACTTCGGACGGGACTTCCAACAAGTTTGATTATTTCATCAACGGCGAGTTTGACGGAAGGGTTGAGGATACAGCGTTCGAGCATGATCTGGCGCAGGACAACTGGGCCGGCGTGACCTTGCGCAGTGATCTCAACAACGATATCGATGACTTCACGGTGCTGCTGGAAGTTGGCGCGCCGGACCGTCTTATTGCCTTCAGCGGCGACGCACAGGTTGACACTGCCGGACAGGTTCTGCCCGATCCCCTTTGCGTGCAGGTCGTCGATGAAAACGATAGCCCAATTCAGGGCATCAACGTCGAATTCGAAGTCGTTGCCGGCGGCGGCACGGTGGATGTGACCCTGCCTTCTGACGACATCGTTCTGGAAGCAGAATCCGGAAGCGTTCATTCTCCCATGGATGTCTTCGAAGATGAGGACGCCTCCAACGGCCAGTATATCGAGGTGCCAAATGGCGCCGGTGGCGGCGGCAATTTGGGGTTTGCCGAGTATTTGATCAATATCGAAGAAACTGGCGATTACACGCTGTGGGGCCGGGGCATCTTCCCGGATGCCGAGAACGACGCCTTTCGCGTCAAAATAAACGGCGAGACCTATCAGTGGGACCTTGGCCAGCGTGACCATCAGAGCGACTGGCACTGGGACCAAATGTCAGACCGAGGCAATGGTTCTGCCAAAGACCCACAGTTCAATCCGGTTGTTATGAGTCTTCCCGCCGGCCTGTACAGTTTGGTTATCGAAGAGGCCAAAGATGGCACGAAGCTCGACCAGTTTGTCATAACGCCCGTCGGCTCCGATTTTGAGCCGCCCGAGGACCAGGCTCCGGTTGAGCCCGGCGGCGTGTTCACAGATGCAGAGGGCCTGGCTTGCGCGAATTTAACGCTTGGTCCAGCCCCTGGCATCAATACGGTGCAGGCGAGCGTCACGGGCGTCGCTCCGATCACGTTTAGTGCGACCGGTCTGCCCGGTGCCATCGCAGTCATCGAGAAAGTATCGGGCGATCTGCAGAGCGGCCAGCAGGGCGAGC
>CAZVSL010000048.1:7549-10524 GCA_964629935.1 uncultured Calditrichaceae bacterium
AAATGGCAATGCGGCAGTCGGCGCTGAAGTGAGCTTCGCGGTCCTGGCGCCAGGCGACGGGACGCTTTCTACGATAAACCCGGTGATCGCCGATGGCTCCGGACGCGCAAGCACCACCTTGACCATGGCGACCAATGTCGGCGTCAATCAGGTGCAGGTGACGGCGCCGGGCTATACAGGCGAGGACGTGATTTTCACAGCCTTTGTGCCGTCAGGTGAAGCTCAGCAAGTGGTCATGGTCGCCGGCGACAACCAGACCGGCACGGCCGACCAGCCGCTGCCAAATCTGCTGCAGGTAAAAGTCACCGATAACGATGATATCCCGGTCTCGGATTTTCCGGTCGATTTCAGAGTGCTTGACGGAGGCGGCTCTCTGGACGGCGAGCCGACCCGGCAGGTGGCCACGAATCTTTTGGGTATCGCTGAAGTAGCTTTGAGGCTGGGGCCGCAAGGAGGGATGCTAAATCGGGTGGAAGCGACGGCTGAGGGCCTGGCGGGATCGCCCATCATTTTCTCCGCAAATTCAGCCGCGCCGCAGACTCTGGCAGCAGTTTCTGAGGCCAGCCAAAATGGCGAGGCCAATCTGCCGCTGGCAGACTCTATCGAAGTCCGGGTACTGGATGCCATAGGCGGCAATCTACCCAACCACGATGTAATCTTTACCATTACTGCTGGCGACGGTCTCGTCAATGGCAGTCCGCAAGCCGTGGTGAAAACCAATTCCGACGGCATGGCAAAAGTGGCATGGCGACTTGGCTCTGAGGTCGGCGCCGATGCCAATGGTTTGCGCGCTGAGGCTTCATATCTGGGCGCAGCGCTCGAGGGCTCGCCGGTTACATTCAGTGCAGATGCCGTGGCCGGACCCGCCGAGAATCTGAATATCGTCTCAGGCGATGGCCAGACCGGCGTCGTGAGTACGCGGCTGCGGGAACCGTTCGTTATCGAGATCTCGGATCAGGGCGGCGACCCAGTCGCCAACTGGCCCGTTACTTTTAGGGTTACTGCTGGCGACGGCAATCTCGATGGCAGCGACAGCACAACAGTGTTTACAGATGGAGATGGCCGGGCACAGGCAACCCTGACGCTCGGTCCCAACCCGGGCAGCGACAACAACATTGTGGGCGTGGCCTCGCCGCAAACTTCATCAGAGACCTTTACAGCATCTGCCGCTGTTACGGCCGCCACGACCATAGAACTGGTCGACGGCGATGGCCAGACCGGGCCGGCCGGCTTGCCGTTGAACAAGAAAATTCAAGTCCGCGTTACAGACGAGGATAATGAGAATGTCGCAGGCCATATCGTTTCGTTCAGAATCGAAGGCGGCGACGGCACGCTCAACGGCACGGCGCCGGGCGATACGCTGAAACACATCACCAGTAATGAAGATGGCATCGCCCGGGTGACCTGGTTTATGGGCGGCGAATTGGGTGAAAACGGCCAGGCTGTGGAAGTGACATCGGATAACGGCCTGCAAGAGCTGGCGGGATCGCCAATTCTGGTTCAGGCAACTGCCACAACCGGACCGGTCGATCCGAATGAATCTTTTGTGCAGGCCGATAAGTCAGCCGCGCAGGCGAACGGACAGGATGAGATCACAGTTACCGTTACCGCGACGGATCGGTTTGGCAATCCCGTAGCTGGCGCTAATGTGACGCTCTCCTCGAGCAATGACGATGACGACATCGTACAACCACAAGATCCTACGGATGCCGATGGCCAGACCAATGGCGCCATCACGAGCACGATACCGGGTGAGCGTTCCATCACCGCCAGAGTCAATGACTTCGTTCTGAACGATGTCATTCAGATCGTCTTTCTGGCGACGGCGCCACAGCAGGTTGCGATGAACTCGGGCAATAACCAGTCGGCTAATGTCAATACTGTGGCGCCGGAGCAGATATCGGTATTGGTCACAGATGAATTCGACAATCCGGTGCAGGGGATTACGGTAGCGTTTGAAGTCACGCAAGGCGGCGGCTTTATTCTGCCCAATTCCTCAACCACACAAGCGGCTGCTGAGGCAGGCTCTGCCAACGTGGTCAACAAGGTGACGGACCGGGATGGCATTGCCTCCGCGGATTGGGTGCTCGGCCCGGACGCCGGCACCAATCTGGCCGAGGCGCGGGCTCTGTTCAACGGCACTGAGCTTGATGGCTCGCCGGTAGAATTTGCGGCTACCGGCCAGGTCAGCTCGCCCTCGAGTCTGGCCAAACATGCCGGCGACAACCAGACCAGTGGCGCCGGCTCTGCCTTGCCGGAGCCTCTGGAAGTGCGGGTGACGGATTCACAGGGACGGCCGGTCGCTGAGGTGGCGGTGGCATTTGACATCATCGAAGGCAATGGCGCCCTCTCGAACCAGACTACTCAGACGGATTACGCCGGCATCGCGGGTAGCGTGCTCACACTTGGGCCTGAAATCGGCGCCAACCGCGTGCGTGCACGGGCGCCGGATATGACGGGTCAGCCGTCGGTTGTGTTTACGGCCGAAGCACTCGGAGGCACGCCCTCACGTATGACGCGCGTGGCCGGGCACAATGTTGAGGTCGAGGTGAACGCTACCCAGGAAGTTGCGCTGCTGATCACAGATTTGCACGATAATCCGATTGCCGGCGTGGACGTGATTTTTGAAGTCACCCGGGGCGGCGCGTTCATTCAGCAGCCGCAAGTTCTGACCAATGATAACGGCGTGGCCGGGACAGATGTGCAAATGCCAACCACAGCCGGCGAGGTCGTCGTCCGCGCAACCTCAAGTCTGTTGCCGGACTTCTTTGTCGATTTTAACTTACAGGCGATAGCCGGACCGGCTGCAACCATTGCTCTGTTTGATGGCGACAATCAGGAGGGTACGGTCGGACGGACGCTGGTCTTGCCATTGCAGGTGAAAGTAACCGACGCCTTTGATAACCCGGTTGCCGGCTTTACAGTCGCGTGGCAAACGGACTCGGGCAATTCGGTTGCGCCGGCCAACAGCCTCA